>NZ_JADBTX010000045.1:0-75025 GCF_020245945.1 Microcystis sp. M015S2 | reverse complement strand
TACCCGGCCAAGCTTTTCTGGTCGGAACCCCCTAAGCCGAGTTTTCAAGGTGCTGCGCCGTCCACTTGGTTTTCGAGACTGGCCTTTTAATTCTAACGTAAAGCCGCCGTAGAACGGCGGGGTTTCAGACCCAAAATTTCCCATGACGAGCGAGTATCCGAGCAGTTCCAGCGCTCTCTCCCAACCGACCCTGTCCTTGGATCTTGATGAGATTATCACTCAATTGTCCAAACCTCGTGGCGAGTCGTTCCACAGTTGGTCTCAATCACGAAGCCATTTCCCCTTGCCCTCCCGTGAGGCCTTATTTCGGATTGTCGATCGACTGCGTGCCGTTCTTTTTCCCTATCACTTTGGCAATCCCGATTTAGGCGAAACATCCAGCCGCTATTTTATCGGTCATACCCTCAATGAAGTCCTACAACTGCTGCATCACCAGGTTTGTCGTGAACAGTGGTTGCTGGGGTCGCAGTTGCACTGGTCGTCAGACCAGATTGAGACGCACGCCCAAGGGACGGTACAAGCCTTTGCCACCCAATTACCCCATCTGAAAGCTCTACTGGAAACCGATATCACCGCGGCCTATCGAGGTGATCCGGCGGCCAGAAATTTAGATGAAGTGTTGTTTTGTTACCCCGGGGTAACGGCCATCACTTATCACCGCATTGCCCATGCCCTGTATCGGTTGGACTCGCCCCTGTTGGCGCGGATTATCAGTGAAATTGGTCATTCCTTAACGGGGATTGACATTCACCCCGGGGCCTCGATCGGCAATAGCTTCTTTATCGATCATGGGACGGGGGTTGTGATTGGGGCAACCACGGTGATTGGCGACCGCGTGCGCCTTTACCAAGCGGTCACGCTCGGGGCGAAAAGCTTTCCCCGGGACGAATCGGGCAGTTTAATCAAAGGTCAACCCCGTCATCCGATTATTGAAGATGATGTGGTGATTTACTCAGGTGCAACGATTCTCGGTCGGGTAACTATCGGTCGGGGCGCCACCATCGGTGGAAATGTTTGGTTAACCCGCAGTGTGCCGCCGGGGGGTTTTGTCTCCCAGGCGCAACTACGACAGGAAATGTTTGATGACGGCTCTGGAATTTGAGGGGCTGTCCGGGCTGTGAATGTTCGGCCATAACAGTCGCTTTGTTACTTTTTTTTGAATTGGAGGATTTAACTCAATGACCTATACCCAAGATCATGAATTGCAACTGGCTTTGGGAGATGCTGCCGCTCGGCAGTTGGCCAATGCCACAAAGACCGTTCCTCAGTTATTGACCATTTCGCCCCGGTGGTTCGTTCGCCTCTTGCATTGGCTACCCGTTGAAGCCGGGATTTATCGTCTCAATAAAGTCAGGGATGCCTCCCGGGTTGAGGTGGCTTGCTCTGAACGAGATGAGCGGGAGCTGCCCGAAACCTTTGTGGATTACGAAGAGACCCCCCGGGAGTATTTCTTGAGTGCGGTGAATACGGTACTGGATGTTCACACTCGCGTGTCCGATCTCTACAGCAGTCCCCACGATCAGATCCATGAACAATTGCGCCTGACGATCGAAACCCTGAAGGAACGTCAAGAAAATGAGTTGATCAACAACCATGAGTACGGATTGCTCAACAATATTGTTGATTCCCAGAAAGTGCAACCTCGCAATGGTGCGCCCACGCCGGACGATTTGGATGAGTTGCTGGTCAAGGTGTGGAAGGAACCGGCATTTTTCCTCGCCCATCCTAAAGCGATCGCGGCCTTTGGCCGAGAAGCAACCCGACGGGGTGTACCCCCCGCTACGGTGTCATTATTTGGCTCTCAGTTTATTACCTGGCGGGGCGTGCCTTTGATTCCTTCCGATAAGTTGGCCGTGAATGAACAAGGCAAAACCAATATTTTGTTATTGCGGGTAGGAGAAAGCCGTCAAGGGGTGGTCGGTCTCTATCAGCCCAATTTACCCGGTCAACAGGGAGTTGGCTTGTCGGTGCGATTTATGGGGATTAGTCGCAAGGCGATCGCCTCTTACCTGGTCTCCCTCTACTGTTCGTTGGCAGTGTTGACCGACGATGCGGCGGCCGTACTGGAGAACGTTGATGTCAACCAATACCACATCTACGACTATGACTAACCCCGAACTGATCCCTGAAAAGGCGGCGGGGAATCTACCCTCTGTATCCCCGCCCACCACTGCCCCAACTGAGGTCGAGAACATTTCTCTTAACCCCTTATTCCAACCTGACCTTCTTGAGCATCTCGCCCAGACGATAATTCAAGAACTACAACGGCACGACCTTAAGGCCGAGGTGGCGAAGGGGTTGAGTACAGATCGGGATTATCTGGTGCCATCCGCCGCAGCAACCTCCCCAGCTACTGTGGGCGAACGGCCCACAGTTCCCTTCGACGTAGCTCAGGGTAAACCCTTGGCTGTACCCTTAGCAACCCCCTCTTTCTACTTCATTGAGGAGTTAGAAACAAAAATCCCCGACCTTCCGGCGGTAGTGGCCAAGCCGGGCCAGCTTGTTCAAGTCCCAGCGATCGATCCCCTTTTTGTCCCCCAGGCAAGCGGGCGAAGCGTTCAAAGACCTAGCTTCTTTGATGTTCATACCATTCGCCAGGATTTTCCCATCCTGCAAGAACGGGTGAATGGCAAACCCTTGATCTGGTTCGACAATGCCGCAACAACTCAAAAGCCCCAAGCAGTCATCGATCGCCTCGTTCATTTCTACAGCCATGAAAATTCCAATGTGCATCGTGCCGCCCATGAATTAGCGGCTCGCTCCACAGATGCTTACGAAGCGGCCAGAGAAACGGTACGCCGTTTTCTCAATGCCTCATCTGCCAACGAAATCATTTTCGTGCGGGGGACAACGGAAGGCATTAATCTGGTGGCAAAAAGCTGGGGACAACAAACCCTGCAAGCGGGGGATGAGATTGTCCTCACCCATCTGGAACACCATGCCAATATTGTGCCTTGGCAGCAACTAGCCGCCCAAACGGGAGCAAAGTTGCGGGTTGTCCCCGTGGATGACCACGGGCAGATTTTACTGGCAGAGTACCAACAATTACTCAACTCCCGCACAAAACTGGTGGCCTTTTCCCATGTTTCCAATGCCTTGGGAACCATTACCCCCGCCAAACAAATCATTGACTTAGCCCATCGGGTCGGAGCTAAAGTCTTGTTAGATGGCGCTCAATCGGTTTCCCACATTCCGATCGATGTTCAACAATTAGGGTGTGATTGGTTCGTCTTTTCCGGGCATAAAGTCTTTGGTCCCACAGGGATCGGGGTACTTTATGGTCAAGAAGACCTGTTGAATGCCACGGTTCCCTGGCAAAGCGGCGGCAACATGATCGTGGATGTGACGTTTGAGCGCACCGTGTATCAGGCGGCTCCCACTCGCTTCGAGGCCGGAACGGGCAATATTGCCGATGCCGTTGGCTTAGGGACGGCCTTGGATTATGTTCAGCAGATTGGTTTGGCCACCATTGCCAATTACGAGCATGAACTTCTGGAGTACGCCACTGCGGGACTGACAACCATTCCGGGCCTGCGTTTGATTGGGACGGCGGCCGATAAGGCTGCCGTGCTTTCCTTTGTGCTGGAGGGATTTGATGTGGAAGTTATTGGACAGGCCCTGAACCGGGAAGGGATTGCCGTGCGGGCAGGCCATCACTGCGCTCAACCCATTCTGCGACGCTTTGGTATCGAGGCAACGGTGCGCCCTTCCTTGGCTTTCTACAATACTAAAGCCGAGGTGGATGCGCTGGTGGCTGCGTTGGAACGTTTGCAACACGAATAAACTGACTGGAATAGGTGCGGCACCTATTCCAGTTCCCCCTGAACTGCCACCTATTTAAAAGGTATAGGAGAGTGGGGAGCGGGTTTTTCAAGTTGGATTGGAGTTAATCATCCTATTAAAAACGGATTTGTCTGACTTTCCTAGGAAGGCTGATGAGGATTTTTCCAAATCTTCATCAATAATGCCGGCTAAATTATGGTAGATAAATACTCCACTACAATCTGGCACTAATAATTTTTGATCATTAATTCTCTACCAGATGCCGCCGATCCTTGTTTATAGTTATTCATGCCATACTGAAGATTCCACTCGATAATATGGGCAAAATTAAAGAGGTTTCGTATCTCTGGACAATCATCGTAGGTAATTAACCATTTAGCCTGACATTGACGCATATTATCGGCAAAACGTTGATGATCGAAGCTGGTATGTAAATTCCCTCTTACGCCGTACAAACGGGATTTTGTGGCACTATAGTAGGGGGGATCGAGGAAGATAAAAACTTCTTTTCCCTCAGCAAATAATAATTCTTCGTAGTCTTGGTTAGTAATTTTTACCGATGCTAATAACGGCGCAATTTGAGTTAATCTGGCAATTGATGAATCAGTAAATCTACTGGTAAAAGCCGCTTGGGAATAACCCCCCGAATCCACTGTTCCCGAAAAAGTAATCCGATTTAAGATAAAAAAACGCACTGCTTTCTCAAAGTCGGTTAACTTTAAATCTTCCCTTGTCAAATCTTGAAATAATTCTCGCCCGCTATCATATTTCTGTTTAATTTCTGTTATTTTTGCTACCAATAACTCAATATTTTCTTGAGCGCATTGCCAGAAACAATATAAATCATAATTTAAGTCATTAATCCAATAGGTTTTTATTTGTTGTTCAAAGAGTTGCTTAACAGCAAAAAACACAGAACCACCACCAAAAAAAGGTTCTCGATATTCCCTGATATTGACAGGAATTTGCGGCAGAATTTGCTTAATTGCCCGGGATTTCCCCCCCGGATAGCGCAAGGGACTTTTAATTTTTGACATTTTATACTAAATCCGTTTATTATTGAATTTCGTCTAACGACCAAGTTAGTCCTCGTGATTCTCCCCAGACTTTTACTTACTTTGTCTAGCTTGACCAACTTTTAGCCATGCAAAGATTTGTTGTGGAGTCAGTGTCAACTGAACCCCTGCAATTACCTTAAGTTGGTGATCTCCTCTGCAAACTTCCGGCTCTTGTTGGGGAGTAAACATTAAAACAGAATAATCATCTGGATCAAGCATCCATCCTAATTTACTGCCGTGTTTTAAACAATGTAAAATGTTGTCAATTACACGGTTTACCTTTTGATCCGGTGAAAGAATTTCGATAGTCCAATCAGGTGCTTCCCTAAAGTCGTCCTCTGGTTCACCTGCTTGATTGAGGTTAATTCGATTCCATGCAATTACGGCAACATCAGGAACGATCGAACGCCCGCCGAAGGTACATCGCAACTCAGGTAAAGCTGTATAATCAGCAGTGTGGCTGTCAACCGCAGCTAAAAGACGTTTTTGCAGGATAGAGTGTCGAGTCTTAGGCATGGGTTTCTGAATTGCGACTCCATGCAAGTATTCCCATGCTGGAGAATCCTCCAAATATGGCAATTTGAGGAAATCTTCAAGGGTGAGACTCTCAGTCAAGGAAGTCGTCATCGTTTCAAGCAAAGGTTTTTTTGTGACTTTATTATAAATGAACTTTATCTGGGTTGCTTACCGACGATTCAGGTATATTTGAGGAGAATTTGCCCTCTCAATCAAATGGGTCGATTTCTTAACTATTCTAACTGACCGGTATCACTGGAAATGCCCACGGGGATTACAAAATTGGCCAATTGTCAATAGCTTTTCAGATGCTCTCACCTTGTTTATGGCGCTTCCCACTCTTTCTTTTCTAGACACTCTGCAATTCGATATGTGTTTGCAATTCCTCCTATTTTTCCATGAGATCCTAATATTGGTAAATGGCCATATGGAGCATTCAGAGAAAAGTTAGGATCTTTTCCTTTTTTCCATCCCACTGCACTGCGAAACCTATGGTAAGCCTCTGAATTCTCATCAGTTAAATAGGGTTCACCGCCTTCACTTTTCCATATTTTTTGCTGAGTATCAAAGCCAAATCTGCCTTGACTTGCTTTTGACCACAAATCTTCAATAATCAACAAATCTTTGCAAGGAAATTCTTTCATAGTTTTTGTATCTATAAATCCTTCTCCTTCTCTATTGACCGTTTGCAACATTAGTCTTAGAGTCTCTCTATTAGCGTCCTCCCACCTATTTTCTTTAAGCAGTTTACGAAGACATGAATAATAAGCATCTCTGTTTGACGAAAATCCCTCCATAGGTTTACAAGTTACAAAGTGGCGATCATAGAAAAAATAGACAAAACCCATAATTGTAGCCAAAGCTGATAGAAAAGCTACAATTTCGATAGTAGTATGAATACCTAACTTTTTCCCAGACATACAGTCTCTCAGCTAGTCAAACGGTTGAACTCACCCGCCTTGTCAAAGTCTAGCAGAAAGTCGGGTGCAGTGATATGTCAGACAGTCGGCAGCCGGTCATAGGCTTCTGGCTCAACATCGGGAACTTTTGTTAAGATTGCCTGATACTTTTCTCGACTTCCCTTTTTGGACCTTTCTATTAGGTAATTTTCTGTCATCAACGCTGAAAGTTTCTCAGCGATCGCAGTAGAGATAAATTGATCGATCGAAATTCCATCACGAGCCGCTAGATCATCTAAACTTTTCTGTAATGAGTCGGGAATTTGAACTTGGATGGTACTCATGGTAACTTACCTATTAATCGTAGGAAACCTGAAGGCTCAAGCAGAGATAAACCAAATTGCTCAACACCAGCAAAGTCACGGGTGTTATATGTGATTATACTCTGACATCCTGCTTTAACTGCAAGCTCCAATACCATATCGTCTTTGGGATCACGCAGAAATGGTCGCCACAGGAAGAAAATTTTATGAGGTATCCCCACCGAGCAATAGAAATCAATTAAGTCATCTACTTCTTCTCGACTTAAATAGAGATTGGGCAACTCCCGCAATAGGACATCTGTATATTCCAAGACGAGAGGAACAGATAAGTGCATATCAAATTTTCCTGTACCTATAAGGCTAAGAAGTTGAAACGCACTTCCACGCCTAGATCTTAATCCAGCAATAATGACATTGGTATCAATAACAATCTGAGGTAACGACATTCGCAACTGGGCAACGATGATTATTGGTACAGTTACATCTTAACTTTATCATCACAGAACAAAAATAGCGTGGGTTTCATTTTTGAATTGGCGCTCTTACAAAAACCTAGCCACCTTTACTCGATCGATAAATTACGATCAAACCAATTAGATTAACCATCTACTTAACTGTTGGTTTGCGGAATTTGGAGGGAGAAGGAAAATATTCTACCCGTTCATTTTTCAGCGCTTGTGCCATAAAATCGCGCCAAATGGGAGCGGCAAAACCACCACCGGTGATACCTTTACCTAAAGTGCGGTTTTGGTCATCTCCAATCCACACTGCGGTGGCTAATTGGGGAACATAACCGACAAACCAGACATTTTTCTCGTTATCGGTAGTACCGGTTTTTCCCGCTGCCGGACGACCGATTTGAGCCGAGGTTGCTGTTCCCCCTTGAATAACTCCCTGTAGGACAGAATTGAGGGAAGCGGTGGCCCAGGGGTCTAAAACTAGCTTCGGTTTGGGTGTATTATCGAGCATGACGTTACCCCGGCTATCAGTAACACGCATGATAAAGGTAGGCTTAGAATGCCAGCCATTACTGGCAAAAGTAGCGTAGGCCCCCGCCATTTCCAGAGGAGTCACGTCCACGGATCCCAAAGGTAAAGAAGTGACGGCAATTAAAGGACTCTCGAAACCCAGCAGACGACAGACTTCAATGACTTTATTGATCCCGACGCGACGACCGAGAATAACTGCGGGAATATTCAGAGACTGCATCAGAGCGCTACGCAGGGAAACCGGACCAGAAAAGCCGCCACCGTAGTTTTTTGGGCTATAGAAGCCGCCAGCCTCGCGAAAACGGACGGGAGAATCATTAACTACCGTTTCGGGGGTAAAACGACCACTAGCGAAGGCAGTATAATAGACGAAAGGTTTAAAAGCTGACCCCGGTTGACGACGGGATTGAATAGCTCGGTTTAATTGACTTTTATTGTAATCAACGCCACCGACGAGCGCCTTGACGAAATGGGTGCGGGGATCCACCGCAACTAGAGAAATTTGTAGGTCTTTGGTGCGAATACCGCGACCACGCAAGCTATTATAGGCCCGTTGGATGGTAGACTCGGCCATGTTTTGAAAGTCGAGATCGATCGTAGTTTGAATCCGCATTCCCCCTTTAGTTAGGGTTTCTTTGCCAAATTTTTGCCGCAATTCTGCCACCACTGCATCGGTAACGTAGGGTAATTTACTTTCTTGCCAAGCGGTGGGTTTACCCAGTTTCAGAGGTTCCTTGAAAGCGGCCTCTTCCTGTGCGGGGGTAATCCAACCTAAGCTACGCATCCGACTGAGAACCAGTGCCTGTCTTTCCTTGGCGGTTTTATAATTATTAAAAGGACTATAAACTTCCGGCGCTTGGATTAATCCGGCCATCATCGCCGATTCTGCTAAATTTAACTCGGAGGCGGGTTTATTAAAATAACTTTTAGCGGCGGTTTGCACTCCGTAATTATTATGACCCCAATAGATATTATTGAGGTACATTTCCAGAATGTCATTTTTGCTAAAAACCTGTTCCACTCGTACTGCCAGGACCGCCTCGGCTAATTTACGGCTAACGGTGCGCTGATGGGAAAGAAAGATATTTTTGACTAACTGCATGGTGATAGTAGATGCACCTTCCACCACACCGCCACTTTTCCAGTTAGCGACTACTGCCCGGCCGATACTATTAGGATTAATACCACGATGGTGATAAAAATGGCTATCTTCGATCGCCATCAC
Organism: Microcystis sp. M015S2; assembly: GCF_020245945.1. Lineage (NCBI taxonomy): Bacteria > Bacillati > Cyanobacteriota > Cyanophyceae > Chroococcales > Microcystaceae > Microcystis > Microcystis sp. M015S2. The sequence goes on along the minus strand of NZ_JADBTX010000045.1, from coordinate 66,232 downwards.
TGCGCGTTTCAGATTGGGAGAGATTTGATCGAGTTCCACCACTTCCCGATTCGCTTCCCCGTGTAAGCTGGTCAGGGGTCTGCCTTTAACATCGTAGATATAACTGGTTTCCGTGGGGACGTAACCGCGTAAAATCCTCACATCGGGTAGATTGCGGTAACTAATCGCCAATCCTACCACAGCCCCAGTCACCACGGCCGTGGATACCATCAACAGGCCGAGAACAGTTCCCCCCGCGACTCTAGAGACTCCTTGGAAAAAGCTATCCGAGTCACTACTGGGTTTCTGCTCTTTGTCTTGATTGCCGAGGGTACTGGTGGACACGATGGTTACAATTTCCTTTTTCCAAGAGGGGACTGATCGATCGAACTGACTGACTTGAAAGTCTATTCTAAAGGTTTTGTTAAAAAATCGAATACTAGCTTACAGCAATTATGGCCGATCTGGCTCTAGTTTCGATCGGTCATGACAGCGCGATTAGGGACAAAATAGGGTATCGCGGGTATTTCTGCCAGTTACTGGGTTAGTTCCCGTCGCTCTCTCACAAAGATATTTTTCCACATCCGAGCGAATAATTGCATCGGTAAAATCGGCCCCGTCGATAATTGCACCTTTGATTAAAATGTTAGTGGCGAAAGCTCCTTCGAGAACGGCATTGGTAAAGTTGGCTTTGGTTAAACGGGCCGATTCTAAATCCACATTTCTCATATTGGCATCGCTAAAGTCGGCCCCCTCCAAGTTGGCAGAAAAAAAGCGTACTCCTTCTAGATTGGCATGACTAAAGTTACTACCGCGCAGATTAGAGTGATCGAAGGTGGAATCGCGCAAATCCTGCCCCGCAAAGTCGTTATCGGTCAAATTGCGGTTATTATAACTTAGCGCTTGGGCCGGAGCCACAGAGAATAATAATACTAATATACTAGCAAACAAGGTTAGTAGAGTTTTGCGAGAAAATTGCGCCATATTGCCACCTGATCAATCAACCTTTTCTATAATAAGCTGTACTGGATTTAAACCGCCTATCGGGAATTGTAGTACAAATGCTCGAACTGGCCGCCCCTCTATAGTTTCTCAACATGATTTATTATCATTACCCGGCACTCGTTGACAATTATCCCCAGATTTACCAAGGGCGATCGATCTGCTAGATTTTTGATGTTGGATATCTTAGATAGATATGGCTGGTCATAGTAAATGGGCAAATATTAAACGACAAAAAGCCCGGGTTGATGCCAAAAAAGGGCAAACTTTCACCCAGTTATCCCGGGCCATTATCGTGGCTACGCGTAACGGTGTTCCCGATCCGGCGGGCAATTTTCAGCTACGCACGGCGATCGAAAAAGCCAAGGCGGCCGGTATTCCTAATGACAATATCGAAAGAGCGATCGCTAAAGGGGCGGGAACTTGGGAAAATGACTCAGCTTTTGAGGAAATTCGCTACGAGGGTTATGGTCCCGGGGGTGTGGCGATCCTGATCGAAGCACTGACCGATAATCGCAATCGCACGGCTGCGGATCTGCGGGCGGCTTTTAGCAAAAATGGCGGTAATTTAGGTGAAACGGGCTGTGTGGGCTGGATGTTTGACCATAAGGGCGTAATTCGCCTTGAGGGAACTATTGATGAGGATAAGCTTTTAGAAGCTTCCCTAGAGGGCCAGGCCCAATCCTACGAGTTTTTTGACAGTGAGGAGGAAGGTCAAGGAGCAGAAGTTTTTACTGAGGTGTCTAACCTGGAGAAATTGAATAAGGTTCTGCAAGAAGCGGGATTTAAGGTCAAAGAAGCAGAATTACGCTGGATTCCCACTAATACCCTAGAAGTGAGCGATCGAGAACAGGCCCGTTTTTTATTGAAGTTAATCGACACCCTAGAATCCCTCGATGATGTGCAATCGGTAACGGCTAATTTTGATTTAGTCGAGGAGTTGATGTTAGTGGATCTGTGATCCTAAATTCCTAGACTGCTCACTGATTCTGGGCCTGATCAAGAGATAATCTGTCCCCAAAATCGCGTAAAAATTCGGGTTCCGTAAAAATCGATCGCTCTGGCCATGATTTGTTAACCTTTGACACACATCACCTGCTTGAGAGTGGCGACAATTTCCACTAGATCCGCCTGTTGATTCATCACCTCTTGGATCGGTTTATAGGCCCCCGGAATCTCATCAATAACGCCCTCATCTTTGCGGCATTCAACCCCTTCGGTTTGGGCGATTAAATCATCAAGAGTAAAGGTTTTTTTAGCCAGATTTCTCGACATCAAGCGCCCGGCCCCGTGGGAACAGGAACAGAAGCTATTATGTTCGCCTTTGCCTTTAACAATATAAGATTGCGCTCCCATGGAACCGGGGATAATACCATAATCGGTTTCTCTGGCGCGGACGGCTCCTTTTCGGGTGACATAAACTTCCTCCCCAAAATGAATTTCTTTTTCGGCATAATTGTGATGACAATTAACTACTAAGAGGGGTTTAGTTGGTTTGCCTCCCGCTAGATGTTTTTCAACAATGCGTTTAAATCTAGCCATCATAATTTCCCGATTATAACGGGCATATTCCTGGGCCCATTGTAGATCGTGCCAGTAGGCGGTAAATTCTTCTGTACCGGCGACAAAGTAGGCCAAATCGAGGTCAGGCAATTTACCTTCTGCTAGTTTGGCTAACTCTTTGGCCGTATCAATATGACATTGGGCCAGTTGATTACCAATACCTCTAGAACCGGAATGAAGCATTAACCAAACTTGATTTTCTGTATCTAAACAAATTTCGATAAAGTGATTACCACCCCCCAGAGAACCCATTTGTTTAAGGGCTTTTTTCTCTAGGTTCTGTACGCCTCGATGAATCTGTTTAAATTCCGCCCATTTTGGCCATTTAGTCACTTCCCGATCCACTTCTTTATTTTCCGCAAAACCGACGGGAATATTCGCCTCCACATCGAGGCGAATTTTTTTAAGTTTTCCCTGCAATTGTTCACCAGTAAAAGGCATTTTTAGGGCAGCCATGCCGCAACCGATATCGACTCCGACGGCGGCGGGAATTACGGCATCTTTGGTGGCAATAACCGAACCGACTAAAGCACCTTTACCCAAGTGAACATCGGGCATTAAAGAAATGTGTTTATAAACAAAGGGGAGGGAAGCGACATTTTTGACCATTTGGGTTTCTTGGGGTCCCAATTCATGGCCCGCCCAAGATAAAATCGGTGTCGGTGTGGAAATATCCAGAGTTTCGTAAGCCATAGTTTTTATGAAATAATCAGGTAAAAAGCCGATGTAACCAAGACAATAAGGCAATTGAGATTCTGCGATGAATTGAATAAATTTTTATCAGTGATCGTGTTTTAGCACAGAGGATAAGCTGTTGACTATCTAAATTACTCGTTCAGACTGCCCTCCAGGAGAATTTTTGACTTTCACCGCAGGTTTACCGACTACTGTAATACTACCAAAAAGGTTCGGATACCTACACTATCGAGAAAGCGGGGTTATTTTGCACTATAGAGATAACGAAGGAACTGATAGGGGTGGGTATCGCCTAAAAACCGAGTACAGTTCCGATTCTAGAAGTCACTATAATTTGTATCGGAGCAGCACAAAGATTATGGGAAAAGTAGTTGGAATTGACTTAGGGACGACTAACTCCTGCGTTGCGGTTATGGAAGGGGGTAAACCCACCGTTATCGCCAACGCCGAAGGATTTAGAACCACGCCCTCAGTCGTCGCCTACGCCAAAAGTGGCGATCGCCTAGTAGGACAAATCGCCAAACGTCAAGCGGTAATGAACCCGCAAAATACTTTTTATTCCGTCAAACGCTTCATCGGCAGGAAATTCAACGAAGTTACCAACGAAGCCACAGAAGTATCCTACAAAACTCTCCAAGACGGCAACGGCAACGTTAAATTAGACTGTCCCGCCCAGGGCAAACAATTCGCCCCCGAAGAAATTTCCGCCCAGGTACTGCGGAAACTGGTGGAAGATGCCAGTAAATACCTCGGCGAAACCGTTACCCAAGCAGTCATCACCGTACCCGCTTATTTTAACGACTCCCAACGTCAAGCCACCAAAGATGCCGGGAGAATTGCTGGGGTTGAAGTTCTCCGCATTATCAACGAACCCACCGCCGCCTCTCTTGCCTACGGATTAGACAAAAAAGCTAACGAAACCATTCTTGTTTTTGACTTGGGTGGGGGAACCTTTGACGTATCGGTTCTAGAAGTGGGTGATGGTGTCTTTGAAGTTCTCGCTACCTCTGGAGATACTCATCTCGGTGGTGATGACTTCGATAAAAAAATCGTTGATTATTTAGCCGGAGAATTCAAAAAAGTTGAAGGAATAGATCTCCGTCAAGATAAACAGGCCCTGCAACGTCTCACGGAAGCGGCAGAAAAAGCCAAAATTGAGCTTTCTAGCGTTACCCAAGCAGAAATTAACCTGCCCTTCATCACCGCTACCGCCGAAGGGCCAAAACACCTAGATACTACCCTAACCAGAGCTAAATTTGAGGAAATTTGCGCCGATTTAATTGATCGCTGTCGGATTCCCGTCGAAAATGCCATCCGTGATGCCAAAATCGATAAATCCGCCCTCGATGAAGTGGTTCTCGTCGGTGGTTCAACCCGGATTCCCGCCGTCCAGGAATTAGTTAAAAAAGTTCTGGGCAAGGATCCCAACCAAAGCGTTAACCCCGATGAAGTGGTAGCCGTCGGTGCCGCTATTCAAGGTGGTGTCCTCGCCGGTGAAGTCAAAGATATTCTTCTGCTTGATGTTTCGCCCCTGTCTTTGGGTGTGGAAACCCTCGGCGGTGTGATGACGCGGATTATTACCCGCAACACCACTATCCCCACCAAAAAATCGGAAGTTTTCTCCACGGCAGTAGATGGACAAACTAACGTGGAAATCCACGTCCTGCAAGGGGAACGGGAAATGGCCAAAGATAACAAGAGTTTGGGAACTTTCCGACTCGATGGCATCCCTCCCGCTCCTCGTGGTGTGCCTCAAATCGAAGTGGTTTTCGACATCGATGCTAACGGTATTTTAAATGTCACCGCTAAGGATAAAGGTACAGGAAAAGAACAATCGATCAGCATCACCGGCGCTTCTACCTTGCCCCAAAATGAAGTGGAACGCATGGTTAATGAGGCAGAATCGAACGCCGCGGTCGATAAGGAACGTCGTGAACACATTGAACGCAAAAATCAAGCTGATTCCCTCGTTTATCAAGCTGAGAAGCAGTTAGCCGATTTGGGCGATAAGGTTCCCCCATCCGAGAAAAATAAAGCCCAGGCATTGATTAAAGATCTGAAAGAAGCGATCGCTCAAGACGATGATGGTAAGATCAAAACCATCCTACCGGAATTACAACAAGCCCTCTACGCGATCGGTAGCAGTATGTATCAGCAAGGGGCCCCTAGTAATCCCACCGGTGGCAATGATGACAATGGCCCCTCTGGTGGTGCTGGTGGCGGCGATGATGTCATCGATGCGGAATTCTCCGACGCTAAATAAAAATTAAGTTCCTAGCTTCGGGAAGGACACAAGGTAACTTGTGTCCTTTTTTCGTTGCGGCTTTCTTACAGATAAGGTTGTTACTGAAAATTAGGACTAAACTTAAGTAGGGTTTGCGGCAAAAAGTTTTTCGTGGGGGCAGGGTGTGGGGTGTGGGGTGTAGGGTTTTACCGATTTTCATCTGGTCAATTACCTAATTTTCAGGGAAAAAGTACCTGAATTTTCCCCCCGCTCACTCCCAGGGCCGGTACTTTTGGATTGACAAAAAGTCTAAAAGTCTTATCCAGCAAGGGTTTTAGATTTATTCAGCAAGCCCTAAGTAGAGCATCTTGGAGAACTAAGATTAAGAAAATGGAAATTTACCAATTTAGCCAACGCCAGACAATTATTATGGCTATTCTAGTCCTCTATCTCGGTAAGTATTTAACCAAAAATATCAAATTTCTGCGAGATTATAACATTCCTGATGCCGTTGCTGGTGGTGTCTTAGCTTCCTTATTTCTCGGTCTATTTTTTGCTGTTTTTAAATGGCAAATCGAATTTACCCTTAATGTTCGGGATGCCCTGTTAATCGTTTTTTTTACTACTATCGGGCTGTCCTCAAAACTAAAAACCCTGCTGCAAGGGGGGAAACCCTTGCTAATTTTATTAATAACCGCCGTGGTTTATCTCATTCTACAAAATTTAGCTGGGTTAGGAGTGGCAAAAGTGATGGGATTAGATTTACCCATCGGTTTGATTGCTGGTTCCGTTTCTTTGAGTGGGGGTCACGGGACTGCCATTGCTTGGGCTTCTATTTTTCGTGATAATTATGGCATCGCCAAAGCATCAGAAATCGGTGTAGCTAGTGCTACTTTTGGGCTAGTTTTAGGGGGAATTATTGGCGGACCGGTGGCTAAATGGTTAATTACGAGAAATCGACTGCGAGCCAATAATCAAGACCAAGATTTAACGGTGGGAATTAAACAAAGCCAGAGGAATGTCAATATCGATTACAATACAATGCTCCATTCAATCTTGGTAATTGGTTTAACTATCGGTTTAGGTAATCAGATTAACTACTGGGTAACTACGCTTGGTTTAAAATTACCAGATTTTGTCACCTGTTTATTGGCAGGAATTATCCTGACTAATACCGTACCTTTGCTATTGAAACGCTTTCCTTGGCCCGCTAATACGTCCTCTTTAGCCTTAATTTCTGATGTTAGTCTCGGTTTATTCCTATCTATGTCCTTGATGAGTTTACAATTATGGACATTGATCGATTTGGCCGGACCGATTGCTATCCTGTTATTAGTGCAGTTCTCACTCAGTATTATTTATACTGTTTTACTGGTCTTTCCCTTAATGGGAAAAAACTATCATGCTTCAGTAGTTTGCGCCGGTTATTTGGGTTTAACTCTAGGGGCAACTCCCACAGCGATTGCCAATATGACAGCGGTGACGGAACATTTTGGGGCTTCTCCCCAGGCATTTATTATTGTTCCTTTGGTGGGGGCATTTTTTATTGATTTGTTTAATGCTTTTATCATCCAGCAATTTTTGAATTTTCTGACTTAAAAATTTTTATCGATCAAGTAATTATTAAGGACACAAGTTAACTTGTGTCCTTTTTTAGGTTCAAAATCGGAAATTAGGCTAATCCGACTAATTTAGCGCTGTATTCCCACATTTTTTCGCCTCTTTCCTCGTCGCGAGCTTGAGGAGAAACCCTTTGTACAAAAGATTTACCCTCTTTTTTCTGACGGTTGCCCCAACTCCAGTAAGCACCAGATTGACGGTATTGGGGGTCAGCCACCACCATGGCCACTCTTTCCCCAGCTAATTCTTGGGAAACATAGCCACCAGTGATATTTTTCTGGAACCAGGGGAAAAACTGCTGGAAAAAGGGGTAATGGTTGCGGAAAAGGGGTGTATCGGCCACACAACCCGGATAGAGGGAAGTAAAAGTGATTCCCGTGGATTCGTGATAGCGTTTGTGCAGTTCCCGCATGGTGAGAACATTACACACCTTACTATCTTTGTAGGCTTTGACCGATTCAAATTTTTTGCCGTCGGCCATAGTAATCGGCTCTTTGAAACCCTTGGCAAACCCTTCTAAATCGCCCAAATCGGGACGAGGAGGAATTTTACCGCCTAATTCATCGGGATTATGGGTGACAGTGCCGAGAATGACTAAACGGCGGTCGGGAGAGGGAGAATTTTTTAGATCTTCCAAGAGCAAATTCGAGAGCAGGAAATGACCTAAATGATTGGTGGCCATGCTCAATTCATAACCGTCGGGACTTCTTAAGGGTTCTTTGAGCAAAGGCAGATAGATAGCGGCATTGCAGACTAAAGCGGTTAGAGATCTGCCCAAGGCCCGGAAATTTTTGACGAAGCGCCGGACGCTATCGAGGGAACCGAGGTCGATAAATTCAATACAGTAGTTATCCCGGGGAATGTTCAATTCCTTGGCCGCCTGTTCCATTTTCGGGATATCCCGACAGGCCATAACCACAAACCAACCTCTTTGAGCAAGGGATTTAGCGGCGTAGAGACCGACTCCAGAAGTTGTCCCAGTAATGATCACCGTGGGTTTTTGATCTTGTACCATTTTTTGATAGTTTTCGTTAATCGCTCTGGTCTAGGGAATATCCAAGGGATTCCAATCATAAATTCTATCGGTTGTCTCACCTGACCCCGGGGTTCGCTTTACATAACTTCAAATTTTCCTGAGTGTTCACTTATCAGTGATCAGTTATCAGTGATCAGTGATCAGACTTGAGTTTTAAGTTTACCGATCTTCCCACTTCCCCACCTCCCCACTTCATAATTCATAATTCATAATTCATAATTCCCGATTAACGAATCGGTTTAGCTAAATCACCGATTTTAAAACCATTACCGGTAATGATGCGACCGACGCTAGATTGACCATCAGCTTCGACAATTTCGAGAGTGCCAATCGGTTGAGTAATCTGACGGATAACCTTACCCGTTTGCGGATCCTTGACCGTTTGAGTCGTCCGTTCAATGGAAATGCGTAAACCGACACGATAGCCTTCTCCCGTACCTTTATTGAGAATTACCTGATTTCCCGCCACGGCAGCCACTAAAGCGGTGACAGTCGGGAGCGAGCGAGGTGTAGCGGCGATTTGGTCGGCTTTATTGTTGAGATTATCCACCACCTGCGCCACTGCCTTATCGGTGGCAATACTGAGTAATTTCCCTTCGTTGGAGGTTTGGGAACCACCCCCAACGCCTAAAACCACGGTTGAACCATCGGATTGATTGGCAGTACCATCTCCCTGAGCGGTGGTAATAATTTCGGCCGTGGTGGTATTAATTGCCCGGACATTTAACTTGACAAAAGCATCGGTTTCTGTCTTGGCGGTGCTAAAAATAATAAACGAGCCACCAGATTGTTTTTTTTGTAAATCGAATTGGGTAATCGAACCGATAATCACCACATCTACCCCCAAAATTTGCCCGATTTGAGCGGCGGTAGCTGCATCTACCCGTCCCGAAGCTCCCAAATTCTGTTCTCTGAGGACAGCATCAATGCGACTGCGCTCAATGACTGTATAGCGACCACTTTCCACCAATTTATTGACGAGAATATCACTGACACCACTGGCCCCACCATTGAGAAATGTTAACCACTGGGGATTACTGAGACCGCTATAATCGAAGTCTAAAACCGCTACTCGCACCTTTTCGCTTTTTTGGGCTAATAGTAAAGGTAAATCGTTAGAGATAGCTTGGGAGAAAGCCGGTGCGTTGAAGCTAAAACCCAAACTAGAAGCGACTCCCACAAGGGTGATTAGGGCAGAAAAACCACGGATACTATCTCGATCGAACATGATAAGGGGTTCTCCAGTCAAATAGAATATAGATCATAATACATCTGAAAATTGCTCTAACTATCGAAAGTGATCAAGAGCGAGAATTTTGAATGGCAGTAATTAAACCTCTCACTTCCTCGGTTCCCTCGGAAGCTTCAAAGGAAGTGGGAAATTTACCCTTAGCAATCATCCGCAATCCCAAGGGGGCAATACTTAATAAACCCTGTAAATCGCGCCAATAATTGCCCACCACATAGAGGCCGAATTTGCGTTCATCAACCCATCCCCCTGCTTTGACTAATTCCACTAAAACTTTCCGGTGACGAATGGGACGACTACTATCGTCCGACTTGCGAGCGAGTATTTCCTGTTTAATTTTACTAATCTGATCCATGGGGGCCACTTCCATGGGACAAACCGCATTACAGAAATAGCAACGGGTACAACCCCAAACCCCGGCGGTGCCTTGGTTATAAAGTTCTAGGCGACTTTCCTGATTACCATCGCGGGAATCTGCTAGGGTGCGCTGCGCTTTTGCTAAAGCATGGGGACCGACAAAATCGGGATTCACTTGCTTGGCATTACATTCCGAATAACAGGCGCCGCACATAATGCAGTTACCCATCTGATTGAGATTGGCTCTTTCTTCTGGAGTTTGCAGAAATTCTCGTTCGGGAATGGTGCGTGCTTGACTACTGATATAAGGTTCAACCTTTTCTAAATCGTCCCAAAACGGTTGCATATTGACGATTAAATCCCGGATAATCGGTAAATTACCCAGAGGGGCGATCGTGATTTCGGGAATTTCTCCGGCATCTTTTTGGCTACAATGGTTTAATTCACTGGCGATATTTTTTTGACAAGCCAAGGCCGAACGGCCGTTAATTTTCATCGCACAGCTGCCACAAATTGTATTGCGGCAATTTTTACGAAAGGCCAAAGTTCCATCAAGTTCCCATTTGATGCGATTAAGGCAGTCGAGAATTGTATTTCCCGCCTCCACCTCTAGGGTAAAATTTTCTAGGTAGGGGGTGTCGTTGGGTCGTTGACGCAGAATTTTAAAAGAAACTTCCATACTCGGCACGGGGGTGAGGGACTCCTAATACTCAGGATAATCGATGTTAACGGGCCAAAGGGGAGCTAGTAATGGTAATTAATCCTTAAGATTTTCCCCAGTCGGTTGAGCCAAGGGGTGGGTATCTAGACCTAATCATAGATGGGCAAGTCGATCGAAAACAGTTTAATCACCCCGGATTTACTGCTCTGGGTCATTAGTTTTTTGCCAACTCCAACCACAAGTATAGTTTCTCAATTCCTTGCTAGGTATAGCTTAAACGGTTTTATGTCCTCACTTTCTCCTTCCTGTTTTCCTCACACCCGACCAAAAATTGCCAGAGTCTTGGCCAAAAATTTCCTCTCCCCCACAAGGTTTACACTTACTACCTAGTCTGGGGTCTTCTTAGCACGATTGTCATCACCGAACCATCAGTTTTAAAAAATTTATTATTCCCCTCTAGACATTTTTGGCAAGATTTTTGGTATGATCAATTTGTCAGTGTAAACTTAATTGACAGTCAGTCAAAAATCAAGGGACATTAAAAAGTACCATGAGTGATATCTCTCCTACTCCCCTAACCGGGAAAGCTCTACTACAAAAAGTCAAAGAGTTATCCCACTTACCCCGTCGCGAAACGGCAAAACGTTGTGGTTACTACTCTCAAAGTAAAGATGGCCAAGTTCGGGTCAATTTAACCGACTTTTACGATGCTGTTTTAGGTGCAAAAGGGGTTCCTCTCGATCCCGAAGGCACTAAAGATGGCCGCGGCCGCGAACCCACTTTCCGGGTTAGTGTCCATAAAAATGGTCAAATCGTCATCGGTTCCACCTATACCGAACAAATGAACTTGCAGCCCGGCGATGAGTTTGAAATCAAACTTGGCTACAAGCACATCCACCTCAAACAAACGGAATCAGAAGAATCGGTAGAAGCTTAAATAGGTTACGGAGTAGGGATAAGGAAAAAAAATCGGCAGTCAAAAGGGCTAGTTTTGACAAGACCGACCAAAAAGACAATATAGATTCTTATCCCTAATTCTAACCCCTGTCCGCCTCTTTCATCAACTTGAGGGGTTTTCCTTAAGCACTTTTTCTTCTTTTTCGCAACCCCCTAGGGACGGATTTTTGTTGGAGCTAGGCTTTCCCAGAGCAAAGTTCCACAGTTATTCTGTACCTAGAGGGGTTGTTGTTTTGTCCATCAGGAGTCAGGAGACAGTCGGCAGGTTTTGGGGTTTTAGGGTTTTAGGGTTTTAGTTCAATTTCCCCACACCCCACACCCCACACCCCACACCCCACACCCCACACCCCACACCCTACACCCCCACTTCCCTAGCACCTAATTGACAATGGATATGGCTGCCTTAATAAAAATTATTATTTTCCTGTTGGCCTGGTTAATTCTCTGGCTGCCCATTGCCATTGGTTTAGGGAGTCGTTTGGGATGGCAACCGCTGCAAGGGACAAAACCTGACCAAAAATTGCCCCTGGTGGCCTCTCTTTACGTCTTGGCTCCCTTAGTTATCTGGGGATTATTGAAGATAGAGGGGAGTAGCCTCGATAATTACGGATTAATTTGGTCATTTTCCCTATTTATCTCCCTAACTAAAGGATTAATCCTGGCAGTGGTGGGATTAGGGGTAATTTTTTTCCTAGAGGGGATTTTGGCCTGGGTACATTGGCAGCCCAAAAATCTAACTCGTGCTTTTTCCTTGAGTTTACCCCTGTTGATAGTGGCCCTCTGGGTGGGTATTACCGAGGAATTAATCTTTCGGGGCATCTTTTTGAGTCAATTAAGCCAAGAATACGGTTTTTGGGTGGCGGGAGCCATTTCTAGCCTAATTTTTGCCCTGCTGCATCTGCTTTGGGAACGTCAGCAAACTCTGCCGCAACTACCCGGTTTATTTCTGATGGGGATGGTTCTGGTCTGGGCGCGGGCGATCGATCATGGTAGTTTAGGATTAGCTTGGGGACTTCATAGCGGTTGGGTGTGGGGATTAGCTTTGCTAGACAGTGCCGAATTGATGTCTTACAGCGATTCTGGGTTAGCTTGGGTTAAAGGTATCTATAACCAACCTTTAGCGGGTTTAGCCGGCATTCTCTGCCTCTTGGGGACAGCTTGGGGGTTAAACCTGCTTCAGTAGCCAAAAGCCGGTAAAAGTGCGACCGGAATCATCCGGTTGTATGAGGAGAAAGTGCAAACCTTGGCTTTCCTCTTTGGTTGCTTGATAAGCATTGGCTGCCTGGGCCACTTCTTCATCTTCGTAGGTGAGAAAAATCCAACGCTCATTGAGGCCCGATTCTAAGACTAAACCGCCCGATCGCCCCGTTTCTGTGGGAATATGATCGATAAATACCGGGTTAATTTCCCCCAGCCAACGAGCGATCGCCAGAGATTTTTTACCACCGGTAATAACCACACCGGGGATCATTAAAGTGGAGGCTAAACCTAATTTTAAAGGAGAAAAGGCCTCTGGCAGGGAAAGAATCGGTATTCGGCGATCGCCAAAAAAGTTAACTAAATCAAGGGCGGGAAAACGAGCAAAACGCCACTCTTGACCTAAAAATTGCTCCGGTAGGGGTTGCGGTGGAGGAGAGTCGATATTGATGGGGATTTGTCGCAATTCTAGCTGTTTTTTCAGAGCATTAACGTGACGGGTTAACTCGATTTTGATCTGTAAATTTTGACCAGCGAGGAGAAATAAATTGGCGCATTGGGGGCGAAAAACTTGGATAATTTCCGGGTATGAGACTTGACAAGCTTGCTGTAACTGTTGGGTTAACCAGTCGCTATTAGCTTGGGATTGGGGACAGGAATTTTCATAGATAAGATGACCAAGAGAATCGGAAATTAACAATTGCCAGACTGTGCCAAGGGGGGAAGAAGATGAAGATTTATAAAAATCCGCTTGCCAAATAGTCATAATTTAGTAACAAGTCACCAGTAAAAAGTCAAAAAATGGTCAGGAGTAGAGGTCAACTAAAAATTTTACCCGATCAAGACTTTTAAAATCTAGGAGCGAGACAAAAAAGGCTATATACTAGGGAAAGCTATAGCAAAAAATGTCGAGACAATGGAAGAAAATTGGCTAGAAATTGGGACAATAGTAGCACCCCAGGGACTGGAGGGAGAATTGCGAGTTTTATCGGTATCAGATTTTCCCGAACGTTTTCAGAAGCGAGGTATTAGGGGAATACAAGGGGACCAGGGGGGAGAAATCCAAGAAATTACTCTGCTCAGGGGACGTGAGCTACCGGGAAAAAATGTTTATGTTATCAAGTTAGAGGGGGTTGAAAATCGGGAACAAGCCGAAGCTTTGCGCGGATATAAATTATGGGCGAATAAACTAGAAAAACCTCGCCTAAAAGCGGATGAATATCATGTTAGTGAGCTAGTAAACTTAGAGGTTTATCATCACCTGACAGGAGAAAAAATCGGGGTTGTGGTAGATATTTTCTGGGCGGGTAATGACATTTTAGCAGTGCAACTAGAAGCAAATCTCGCCTCTGTCAAGAAAAAAAGTTCATCCTCCGACTCAGAGGCCCGGGCCCTGGTCCCCTTCGTCAAAGAAATTGTTCCACTGGTGGATCTGAAAGCGGCACGCATCGAGATCTCGCCACCACCGGGGTTATTAGAGATCAATTTATCCTAGGCTGATTCTTGATGGCGGATTGGGACGGGGAGGAAGTTTCAGGACAACTGCAACAAAACCAAGGGGTAAGCTGCCTGCAAAGATAAGGTAACACTGGAACGGTAAGGGTTATCTGCTGTTTTAGCTAACTTAACAACACCTAGTTATCCCTAGGGACTGCTAACCAACCGGGACAATTTTTGATTTTTAGAGAAAGTCCACTTTTGCGCCGGAAATGGGTAATCTCAAAGGGAAAGACAGATATTATTTTGATGAAAGGCTATGGGTATCAGCATCCTGAGAATCTGGGCGATCGCAGCCAATAGTTTTCGCGAGGTTATTCGCGATCGCATTCTTTACTTTATCGGGTTTTTTGCCTTGTTGATGGCCTTCGCTTGGCGTTTATTACCAGAAATTGCGGTGGGAACCCATCAGAAAATCTTTCTTGACTTGGGATTAGCCGCTATCGGACTATTAGGGATAATTGTCGCGGTTTTTGTGGGTACAGGGCTAATTAATAAGGAAATTGACAAGAGAACTATTTTAGTTTTGATTCCCAAACCCCTGAGTCGGGCCGAATTTATTCTAGGTAAACACTTGGGTTTGTCCGGGGTTTTAGCGGTGATGTTGGGGGTAATGTTGGTGATTTACCTGCTGATGTTGCTGGGGATGAAAGTATCTTTTCAACCTTTACCCCTGATTGTCTCGGTTTTCTATCTCGGTTTGGAATTAATTCTCATTGCGGCCGTGGCGATCGCTTTTGGGGTATTTACCAGTTCGATTTTAGCCACGCTAATGACTTTTGGGGTCTATCTCATGGGTCACATCAGCAAAGATCTGATCCAATTGGGTATAATCAGCAAAAATCCCAATATTCTCGCTATCACTAAAAATATTTATCTAATTCTCCCAGATTTGGAGAGATTGAATTTTAGAAACGAGGCCGTTTATGGTTTGCTCCCTAGTGCTGATGTCTTAATCGGTAATGCCCTCTACAGTCTCGTTTATACTGGTCTATTGTTGGGTATCTCCATCCTCATCTTTTCACGACGACAATTTTAAATGGCCTTGGCGAATGTCATCGCCATCGATTAGTTTATAGACATTATTAGCCATGAAATTAAAGGCACAACTGCATATTTTAAGTCGAGAAGCGGTCAATTATGGACTAGCTACCGTGGTCATGGAAGAAGCGGTTAATCCTGTCCTCGCGGCCGTGGCCAGAGAGTTAAAACATTTACAATACTATGTGGTTCAGAATAGCCAGGGTGATTGGTTACTAACCACTTTAGCCCATCGGCAGCAGCCGCAACAGGAGAAAAGGGTAATCTATGCTTTTGCTACGGAAAAAATGGCCATATCTGCTCAAAATACTGCTAATTCACCCCTATCAACGCTCCTGATTCCCGTAACCCATCTTTTATTCCAATTATTTGCCTTAGAAGGAGTAGATAGTATTATTTTTCTGGAAAATGCACACACCTCTCAAATAGGAAAAGAAATCTCCCGGACCCAATTAAAGGCTAATATTGAAAAACAACTACAAAAACTGGGGACAATTCCTGCCAATCTTGCTTAATTAGTTATCAATAGGGAAAAGTTAATTATCTGCAATGGCCTTTTTTACTCGTACTCACATTACCATGACCGAGCCAACCCGATTAAACTATCACGATACCTATTCTTGTCCCGTCTGTCGCCATGGTAAAATCGCCGCTTTACCCCTAATGGAAGCCTATGCTTGTAACTTTTGTCAACACATTTTTACTGCTAATTTAGAACAACAGGTTTTAAAAATGGCCGATAGTCAATTACCCTTAACTTGGTATTGGAATGGTAAGTATTGGCAGGGTTTACCGAGAGAAGGCATGGAGATGGCAGGTTTTTACTTAATTATCGGTTTAGGATTTGTGATTTTTCCCACAGCAATTGTGGCTACGGGAGCCTATCTTTTTCCTCCGGTCGAGGGGAGTCCTTTGTCATGGGTGCCTCTATTTTGGTCGATTTTAACCTTTATTTGCCATGCTATTTGTTTACTCTGGTTAATTATCGAATATTATCAGTTTCCCGTTAATATGTATCTGCGGGCCCTAGCTCGTCGTTGGCAAAATTCGGTCGTCACTAGATTATTATCCTAGGAAACATTCAATCCCAGAAAGGGGAGCAGGAAGTGGAGAAGTGGGGTGTGAGGTGTGGGGGGATAGGAAGAATAAATAAAAATAATCTCCTGAATACTGACTCCTGATTACTGATTACTGATTACTGCTCCCTAAATTATTCCCAAAGGACAAAATTGACCCGATAATTCTAGTTTATTGTTTTGCAGCAGATATAAACCGTATTCAATTCCTTCTACTACTGCTTGATAGGAAGCTTCCAAAATATTACTAGACACTCCCACGGTTGTCCATCTTTGTTGACCGTTACTGGACTCGATTAAAACCCTAGTTTTCGCTGCCGTCCCCGAACCACTATCGAGGATTCTCACTTTATAATCGGTCAGGTGAAAGTTAGCAATTTCGGGATAGAATTTGACTAAAGCCTTTCTTAAAGCTCGATCTAAAGCAGCCACAGGCCCGTTACCCTCGGCCACTTCTAATAAATCTTCCTCTTTTACCCGTACTTTAATTGTAGCGATCGCATTATCACTATCCCGCAGCATATCACAATAAACTTGGAATCCTTTTAATTCAAAAAGGTGGCTTCTCTGTGCCAAAGCTTCCCGCATTAATAACTCAAAACTAGCTTCGGCTGCCTCAAATTGATAACCCTCACTTTCCAAGATTTTTAAACGTTCCAAAATTTGCCGACAGGTGGGATCATCTTTATTTAAATCGATGCCAAAACTGCGCGCTTTCGCTAACACATTACTTAATCCCGATTGGTCAGAAATGACGATGCGGCGCTGATTCCCGATCGCTTCCGGGTTAATATGTTCGTAGGTCAGGGGATTTTTCGCCACCGCAGAAACGTGAATGCCGCCTTTATGGGCAAAAGCGGAACGTCCGACGAAGGGAGCATGATCATCTGGGGCTAAATTGACCATTTCGCTGATTTTTCGGCTAGTTCCCGTCAATCGGCCTAATTGATTTTCTTCTAGGCAAGAAAAGCCCATTTTTAACTGAAGATTGGGAATTAAAGTACATAAATTGGCATTGCCGCAGCGTTCCCCATAACCGTTAATTGTGCCTTGAATCATGCGTGCGCCCTCGTTAACTGCCGCTAAGGAGTTAGCCACGGCGGTTCCCGCGTCATTATGGGCATGGATGCCTAATTGAGGCGCATTTTCCTCATCGGGATCGATGCCCAATTGCTGCCGCACTTTCTCCACGATAGGGGCGATTTCTTGGGGTAAAGTGCCGCCGTTGGTATCACAGAAAACTAACCATTCGGCCCCGGCAGCCCTGGCGGTTTTCAGGGTTAAAAGGGCGTATTCGGGGTTATTTTTGTAACCATCAAACCAATGTTCGGCATCATAAATGACTCGTCTTCCCTGACAGCGTAGATACTCGATCGTATCTCCTATCATGGCTAAATTCTCCTCCAGACTGGTTTTTAAGCCCTCTGTGACGTGCAGATCCCAAGATTTGCCGAAAATTGTCACCCAACGGGTTCTAGCGGCGAGAATGGCGGTTAACATCCGATCTTCCCGGGCCTCGATCTGGGGGCGACGAGTGGAACAAAAAGCGACTAATTCCGCTTGTTTTAGGGGTTCTTCGTGCAGTTTCCAGAAAAATTGACCGTCTCTAGGGTTTGCGCCCGGCCAACCGCCTTCGATAAAAGGAATACCCATTCGATCTAATTCCCTAGCGATTTTAATTTTATCTTCTAGGGAGAGGGAAATACCTTCTCGCTGGGCCCCATCCCGGAGAGTAGTGTCATAGACCCAAATGCGCTTACCATTGTTCATAGAAATAGTCAATAAGTGTTAATATTAATTAATAACTGTAGCAAGTTAAAATCACGCCCCTAATGCCTAGAATAACAGTTTACGGTCAAACAATCACCTGCGATCGAGGTGAAAATCTCCGTCGCATATTATTAAAACATGACATTTCTTTGTATAATGGCGGTTCCCAGTTAATCAATTGTCGCGGCATCGGCAGCTGTGGAACCTGTGCGGTGGCAATTGTGGGCGAAGTTTCTGCTATAAATTGGAGGGAAAAAGCGCGTCTTTCTTTACCTCCCCACAACCCCGATAATAACCGTCGTCTTGCTTGTCAAGTCAAAGTTTTTGGTGATATTGAAGTGACTAAATACGATGGTTTTTGGGGACAAGGAGACTCAGTGATAACTGATCAGTTTTGAGTTTTCAGTGAGCAGTATTAAGTGTTAAAGTGTTAAAGTATTAAGTGGCAGTTTTCTGCTGTGTTTTCACCGATTACTGTTTACTGTTTACTGATTAGGGTTATCAAATGAACGAGACAACAACTTTTCGGATATCACCAATAATTCGGGTAACTTTATTAAGTTTATACATAGCGTTAACCATCCCTTTACCCTTTTTAGCAAAAGTCACTAATTCCCCCGTTAATCCCAATTTTCTCTGGGTAGGAATTAGCTTAGGATTAATCGCTTTATACGGAGCTTTAAGTGAAAGAGTCATTTTATCAGAAACAGGGATACAAGTTACCTATCCCCAATGGTTTCCTGCTTTTCTTCGCTCTGGTTGGTGGTTAAATTGGACAGATATAAAAGAACTTAAATGTCGCAGTACGGGACAGGGTGGTTTAGTTTATTATTTCCTTGATCGCTCCGCGGAAAAAGCCTATTTATTACCGATGCGAGTAGTGGGGTTTAATCGCATGGTCAAAATAATCGAGGAAAAAACTAACTTGGATATGACCGATATTCGCCCCCTTTCTCAGCCTTGGATGTATGGAATTCTTTTTATTCTCACCCTATTTTTATTATTAGTCGATGCTTGGACTATTGCTACGGCGAGAACTATGATTCCCTAATAAATTCGGCTCAAAACATAATCTACTAGCTCGATTAACACGTCTTTTGAGGGAGAAGAAGCTAAACAGTCAAGGTGTTTTAAGGCACTTTGTCCATATTGAGCTGCTAATTCTTTTGAGCGAGGAATACCTTGGCCAGAGTGAATAAAATCAAGAGCTTTTTCGATGTCTTCTTCCTGACTAAATTCCCGCTCGATTAACACTTCTATATAGGGATTTTCCTCCATAGCAAAGAGAGCGGGAGCGGTGATATTGCCACTGATCAAATCGGAGCCAGAGGGTTTTCCTAATACTTCCGTGGGGGAGGTAAAATCGAGAATATCATCGACGATTTGAAAAGCTAATCCTAAATCACGACCATAATTATATAAATGATGATTAACTTCAGCCGATTGCTCGCTTAATACCCCGGCCGCTTTGGCGCTGTTGGCAATTAAAGAAGCAGTTTTGTAGTAACTTTTTTCTAGATAAGCTTCTAGGGAGATACTGGTATCAAAGCGATTAATTCCCTGTTGAATTTCCCCTTCAGCAAAATCGCGAATCACTTCCGAGAGCAATTTTACCACTTCTAAATTATCTAAATTAGCTAGATACCAAGAGGATTGAGCGAAAAGAAAATCTCCCGCTAAAACCGCCACGCGATTGTCAAATAAACTGTTAACGGTGGGAACACCGCGGCGCAATTCCGCCTCATCTACCACATCATCATGGACGAGACTGGCAGTGTGGATCATCTCCGTGATTTCCGCTAATCGACGATGACGGGGAGTGATATCCCGGTCTAACATAGTAGCGCGAGACACTAACAACACGATCGCCGGTCGAACGCGTTTACCACCGGCCTCGAACAAGTGTTCTGCTGCCGCCGCTAAAATGGGATGACGAGCGCCGACGAGGTTTTTTAAGTTATCGGTCAAAAGACGGAGATCATCGTCAACGGGTGCGAATAAAGAAGTTGTTGGGATCATTGGTTAGCCAATTGGCGAGATAGTTACGAAAGTTTACATATCCTTACATTTATTTTAAGCTAACCGTCCAGACTAGGGAAGGGGAAGCATCAGTGATCAGTGATCACTGATCAGTAATCAGTCAACAGTAATCAGTGAGGGGTTGGGGGTTGGGGTTTTAGGGTATTGGGGTTTTAGGGGAAATTTCCCCACTTCCCCCCACACCCCACACCCCACACCCTACACCCCACACCCTACACCCCACACCCCACTTCCCTCATCCCTAATTTTTTTCCCGACAAAACCCTTGTCATTGTCAAGACTCTAGGGTAACTTGTATATAAAAATTAATAAAGCGAGAAGTATTAGAGCGATGTTGAGACTAATTAGCGACTTTGACGGCCCGATAATGGACGTATCGGAGCGATATTACCAAGTTTATCAAGACTGTTTACAGAAAACCGCCTATAAAGGTCAAATTATCGGGGAATTATCGAAAGCGGAATTCTGGCAGTTAAAACGGGATCAGGTTTCTGAGAAGCGTATCGGCGAAATGTCAGGATTAGATGAAGATCAAGCGCGTAAATTTGCCCATCTTCGTCGTCAAACTGTCCATACTTTACCCTATCTTGTCCACGATCGCCCGGTGGTTGGTTCTTTGGAAACTCTCCAGAAAATCCAAGAGTTAAAGATCGATTTAGTCGTGATGACGATGCGGCGGGTATCCGAGCTAGATCATGCCTTTAATCGCCACGATATCGGTCGTTTTTTCGCCGCTAATCGTCGTTATTGTCTAAATAATAATTACACCAAAACCAACGACGTGCGCGACAAAACCCTGCTTATGGCTAAGGCCGCTAAGGAACTGCCGGCGGCTGCCGACACTTGGATGGTGGGGGATACGGAAGCGGATATTGCCGCAGCTAAGAGCCAAAATATTAAGGTTATTGGCGTATTATCGGGGATTCGCAGCCGTTCCCGTTTAGAGAGCTACGAGCCTGATTATATCGTCAATAACCTTGGGGAAGCAGTGGACGTGATCTTAGGCTCCCTACGAGCGATTGGTTAACGGAAAAAACTACTAATCACCCAAAAGATCAGAAAAGTGACGAGCGCATAAATTTGGCGATCACCGAAAATATTCAAATCAGCCTTGGCCGCTAAACTGGCTAATCCCGCTCCCAGAGCGACTCCTAGCACTAAACCAGCGAGAGTGAATAGTAAGGCGCGGCCAAAACGTTTTTCTTTGCGGTTGAAAAAATAGATATTAACGAAAACGCCAACAGCTAAGAGCAGCGGTAAGAGGGAGCCACTGGGATCGGGAACTAACAGCGTTATTGCTCCTAAACAAGCGTAAATCACTGCTGGCACAGCGATATCCCTTGCAGAAGGTGTATCGATTAGGCTTTTCCACCAGTTAGGAGATTTGCCGCTAGTAACTGGTTTACTTTCCACCGGAATCGTCAGACGTTCGGGAAAACGAATGCGATCGGGTACTTTAATTCTACCCTCCTGTCGCATCCGCAGTCGATCCATGAGGACAGAATCGTAGGCCGCCTCGATCGATTCGACAATTTTGCTATCATTCTGATACTGTTGCACCAGTCTTTGTTTGGCCTCTTGAATTTCTTCAAAAGAGGATTCTTCAGTAACCCCAAGTTGTTCGTAGGGATTCTGTTCACTCATGAACATACCTCCTTAATTATGCTCCCGATAGTCATGATCTTAACCCGATGTTCTGTAGTTTAACTTGAGATCCAAGCTTATTTAAATTAATTAAGTTTAGCGAAAATCTGGGCAGAATCGATCGCTTCGTAGGGATAACCACTGGCATCTAAAAGGCTTTTTTCGGCGATTTCTCCTTCTTTAACGATAATTAAGCGGTTTTTGCCACCGTAGGCCTTAATTGTGACAATTTCTAAAGCAAATAACCCTGGAGAGAAACGGGGATTTAAGGCCCCATCGTACTCGAATTTACTCTGCATTAACTGCAAAGCATAGACGCTACTGCTATCAAAGGGTGCTGCCTCCCGCAGGGTTTTGGCCCGCAGCACTGGGATTAAATCGCCAAAAGGAATAGAAATCCTTTGCAGGGTGCGATCAAGTGTATCAAAAGAATAACAGTAACCGATGCCGTCCCAACGTCCTTCACAACGCAGAATTAATTTATAGCGTTTTCCGTCCCCTTCTACCTGTAATTCTATTCCCTCGTAGTTAGATAAATTTAGGGGAGGATTCAGGTTTCTGGTACGAACTGAGGCAAAACCGCCGTTATTTTCAGTTCTAACGATACCAGAAAAGAGCGCGCGTCCTCTAGTCAGGGTTATCTGACTCTCGCTCACTCCTCCCATTACCACATCATCCACCGCACCCCAGATTTCTTTTATATCACTGCTGGGATTGCTAAAGTCAAAGAGGGTTTTTTCGGCGGTTATTCCGGTATTTTTCAGTAAATCGAGTAAATTAGCTAAACTATGGCGGTTATTCTCCCCTTGACAGTAGATAATCTCATCAATCCCCGTGAATAATTGCGGGGTTTGCAGAGCGAATAAATCGACATTTTCAGCAAATAATTGACGTGCAGACTCGATATTATCGACTAAAGCGCGAATTTGATACTTTTGCTGCTGTAGTTGAGCGATTACCTTTCTACCGATCGCATTTTCGCCACCAATGACTAAAATAGTCTTCATTGCTTGCTCATTTGTTAGCTGAATTTTTTTATCTTCTCCGAAACCGAACAGCTTTTGCAGACAACTCCAGAGGGGAATACTATCAAAATAGTCGAGAGTTTGCCAAAATCTCTGAAAATCCCAGCTTTTTGACTCAGCCATAAATTTTATCTCCTTACTGCCATTAATTTTTATTTTATCGAGTTAATTTGGCTGTTTGAGATCAAAAGCTCTCCTGTAAACCTCAAAAATCTTCCGTTAGGTGAGGAAACTCCGAGACAGGAACAGAAAAAAGACAAGAGACAACTATCCTACCCATAAAACCGAAGATGATGTCAAATTTATCTGTGCTATTAGATATTTTGACCCGATAGCGGCTCGAGAACTTACTTTGACAGGATATTAATTCTAACAAAAAATATTTTGGCTTTATTCGATTCCATACTATCTAAGTTTTTAAGCTCATTAAAACTACTAATTTGCCATAACCAGTCTAGAGAGCCAACGGGAGGAAGCTGCAAAAGTTGTAGAGTTAATTAACAATCATCCCCGAAAATGTCTTGACTATCCAACCCCCTTTGAGGTATTTTATCAAATACGATCGGATAGTGATACAATTCAGATTTGAGTTTACTGCAAATTTTTTTAATCATCATGCCACAACAATCCTTAATCCCTAAAACCCCGACAGATCAAGTCCTCCTCAATCCCATAGCACAAAATAGTTTAAATGTCAAGCTTTTTAGAAAAATATTTTTATTGTCTCCCCTGTTGTTTTGGGAATTATTTGGTTTAGCAGTTAGCTCGGTTAAAGCAGTAGAAAACCTACAATGTCCCGTTATTTCTAGGGAAGAAGTTGATACAAATGCTCTTAAAAGAGAAATTGCTAATTATTCGACCACTCTGCGAGTCTACCCTAGCGATCCTAGTACGATTAAACTTTATCTTCAACGGGGAATGGCGCGAGAAAAAATCAACGATCGAAACGGTGCGATCGATGATTTCAGTCAATACATTTGGTATAGTAATTATAATGCTCCTGGATTCAAAGATCGACAGTTACTAGCTCAAGCCTATTATCAAAGAGGTAAGTTAAAGTTAGCCATGGCGATAGAGGAAGAAAAAACCCCTATAGCCGAGGAAATCCCTGTTATTGAGGAAGAAACGCCTATAGTTGAGGAAATCCCTGTTATTGAGGAAAAAAAACCTATAGTTGAGGAAATCCCTGTTATTGAGGAAGAAACACCCCTTATTGAGTCAGAAAGGCCAATAAGGAAGCAGCATCAGCTAAAATTATTAGAAGCTGCTCAAGCAGATTTTCGGCAAGCCTTTAAATATAATCCCAATGAAAGTGAAGTTTACTTTAACCTAGCAAGTGTTGCGTCTTTGCTCGATCATCAATCCTTGGCTTTAGATTATTATCAGCGTTTTATCGGTTATGAAACTGAAAATTATCGCGGCTATTATCATCGAGGACAGCTATACTCTCGGTGGGGAAATTATGCAGAGGCTATCAAAGATTATGACCTGGCTATTTTATACCAACCCGATCTAATTGAACTCTATTATAATCGGGCCATAGCTTTAGAAAAGATAGGGAGAAAACGAGATGCTTTTAAGGATTATAAAATCGTTTTAAAATGCTCACCCAAACTATTTTTAGCCAAGAATAGTCCTAGCAGTTATCAAAACCGTGCCAGAGTACAAATTGAAATGGCTGACGAGGAAGTAGAATTAGCCAATTTATCGAATAATTCCCTTCAAGGATATCAAACAGCGATCGAGTATTATAATGGAGCCATCAAAGACTTAGCACTTGTCATCCGTATTAATCCCAACTACGATAAAATTCCCCATGCTAGAGCATTTATTAAACGGGGTTATGCTCACCTAAGACTCAACAATAATCAAGGGGCAATTCAAGATTATAACCAAGCAATTTATCTGCAACCCCAAGACGCAAAAGCTTATGTATATCGGGGGTTAATGCGAGCCAATAAATATCAAGAATACGCAGGAGCTTTAGAGGATTTTACTGCAGCAGTTGCACGAAATCGTCATGATGCAGCCGCTCACTATCATCGAGGATTAGTGCTGTATAAATTAGGGCGTTATCAGGAGGCAGTAGATAATTATAGTATTGCCTTAGCCCAAGATGATCGGATTAATATACCTAGTTTTACTTCTCGCTCTGTCTGTAGCGAAAATATCCAAGAATCTGCCGACAGAAATTATTTTTATGACTCCAGAGAACCCGATTTTCGTCCTAATTATAACGTCTCTTGTCATGCTCAAGCGCGGGGAGATGCTTATTTTGCTCTGAAAAATTTTGCCGCGGCCGAAAGAGATTATACTACTTATATAGTTGCCCATCCTAACGATCCAGAAGGGTATCATAAACGGGCCAATGCGCGTTTTGAAAAAGGGGATAAACAGGGAGCGATCGAGGATTATAATGTATTCCTACAAAAAGTCCGGGATGCGAGAATTTTCTATAGTCGTGGTAATAGTAGCGCTGACGTGGGAGATGACCAAGGAGCGATTACAGATTATCTGCAATCTTTGAGCATTAATCCTATCGATGTGACAGTGTATAGTAATCGGGGAAATGCACGCACCGATACCGCTACTATTCCCGATAATGTACAAGTAACACCGAGAATATCGGCCAATCCGATCGCCTATAATAATCGTGGTATTATTCGACGACAAACTGGGGATAAAGAGGGTGCTTTAGAGGATTTAGATAGGGCAATTAGATTGAATTCCAATAATCCGATCACCTACAATAACCGGGGAGTTATTCGCTTTGATTTGGGAGATAATGCCGGTGCTTTGGAGGATTTAAATATCGCTATTGCTCTCCAATCTAACTACGCTGAAGCTTACTATAATCGAGGTTTAGTTAAGGAAAAAATAGGCGATAAGAAGGGAGCGATCACTGATTATCAATTAGCAATTACTTATCAGCCAAATTATGGCGAAGCTTATTATAACTTGGCTCTTGCCACCTACGATGATAAAAATCCTAGTAGTCGAGTAGCGAGCCTTAACTATTTGCAAAAAGCCGCTAATGCCTTGATAAAAACTGGTAATTTAGAACTGTATGAACGCGCAGTAGAATGGATGTTAAAAATGCAGTAATTTGTCTAAAAAATAAGCTCATTTTTGACAAAGGCTTCAAGACTTTATCATTGATTAGCTTTCTTGCATAATCAATTTTTGGGGGTTCAAAAGGCTCCCAGTAAAGAATCTGGCAATTCTCCCCCCGAAAAAGAAGGCTAGAAACTAAGTAAATCAAAGCTTTTAGCTGAACAAATTATACTAAATCCGTTGAGTATAGTTTACTTATGAGGAGAGGCACTCATGCAAGAGGCACTCATGCAAAACGGAGAATAAATAATCAGTTTTTAATAACCAGATTTAGTATTAGGTTTTAGATTCGGCCCTTGTTATCAGTTATCAGCTTTTTTCACCCCCGCTCCCCGCTGCCCCGCAACGCGCAAGAAGTGGTCTCCCCCACTGCCAACCCCCAACAGCTAACCCCCATTGAGGACTAGAACGGGCATATTAAAAAAAAACCTGTCCACTGTTCCTGAGAAACGTTAACATAAATTAACAACCCCTTAACAACCGATAAGATCATCCTCAATTTATCAGGAGTTCGACAGCGTGAACAAAAACGGTAATAACAAAAAATGGCGCAATGCGGGACTATATGCCCTATTGTTAATCGTAGTCCTTGCCTTGGCCTCAGCTTTCTTCGATCGCCAGCCAGCAGTCCAACAAACTTGGAAGTATAGTGAATTTTTACAGGAAGTACGCGAAGGTAAAGTAGAAACCGTGCGCTTAAGTGCCGACCGGCAACGAGCGATCGTACCCACCCAAGATGGTGCAAATGTATTAGTTAACCTGCCCAACGATCCGCAATTAATCAACATCTTGGCAGAAAATAACGTTGATATTTCCGTACTGCCCCAAAGAGAAGAAGGAGTATGGGTAAGAGCCTTCAGTAGCCTATTTTTCCCCATATTGCTTCTTGTTGGTCTATTTTTCTTGCTCCGTCGCGCTCAAAGTGGTCCTGGCTCCCAAGCGATGAACTTCGGCAAATCGAAAGCAAGAGTACAGATGGAACCCCAAACCCAGGTTACTTTCGGTGATGTGGCCGGGATTGAAGGGGCAAAATTAGAATTAAACGAAGTGGTGGACTTCCTGAAAAATGCCGATCGCTTCACGGCAATTGGGGCAAAAATCCCCAAAGGAGTCCTTTTAGTCGGTCCTCCGGGGACAGGTAAAACCCTGCTCGCTCGCGCAGTAGCTGGAGAAGCAGGAGTCCCGTTTTTTAGCATTTCCGGTTCGGAATTCGTGGAAATGTTCGTCGGGGTGGGTGCTTCTCGCGTCCGCGACCTATTTGAACAAGCGAAAGCGAATGCACCTTGTATAGTTTTTATCGATGAGATTGATGCTGTCGGTCGTCAACGGGGCGCCGGTTTAGGGGGGGGTAACGATGAACGGGAACAAACCCTCAACCAATTATTAACGGAAATGGACGGTTTTGAAGGTAATACAGGTATTATCATTATCGCCGCCACTAACCGCCCCGATGTGCTGGATGCCGCTTTATTACGTCCGGGTCGTTTCGATCGCCAAGTAGTGGTAGATCGTCCCGATTACGCTGGTCGTAAGGAAATCCTTAATGTCCACTCCAGAGGCAAAACTTTGGCTCAAGACGTGGATCTCGATAAAATTGCCCGTCGTACCCCCGGTTTTACTGGTGCCGATCTAGCTAATTTGCTCAACGAAGCCGCAATTTTAGCGGCACGTCGCAACTTAACCGAGATTTCCATGGATGAGATCAACGATGCGATTGATCGTGTCCTAGCAGGCCCTGAGAAGAAAAATCGCGTCATGAGCGAAAAACGCAAAACTTTAGTGGCTTACCATGAAGCTGGTCACGCTTTGGTGGGTGCTTTAATGCCGGATTACGATCCCGTCCAAAAAATTAGTATTATTCCTCGCGGTCGCGCTGGGGGTTTAACTTGGTTCACTCCCAGCGAGGATCGCATGGAATCCGGGTTATATTCTCGCGCTTATCTGCAAAATCAGATGGCTGTAGCTTTGGGGGGTCGTTTAGCTGAAGAAATTATCTTCGGTGAGGAGGAAGTGACTACGGGTGCTTCTAATGACCTGCAACAGGTGGCACGAGTAGCGCGGCAAATGGTCACTCGTTTCGGCATGAGCGATCGCTTGGGGCCGGTGGCCTTAGGTCGTCAAAATGGTAATGTTTTCCTAGGTCGTGATATCGCTTCCGATCGAGATTTCTCCGATGAAACTGCGGCAGCTATTGACGAGGAAGTGCGTAACCTAGTGGAACAGGCCTATCGTCGCGCTAAAGAGGTTTTAGTCAATAACCGCGCCATCTTGGACCAGTTAGCGCAAATGTTAGTGGAAAAAGAAACCGTGGATGCGGAGGAGTTACAAAATATCCTCGCTCATAACGATGTGAAAATGGCGGCTTTAGCTTAAGTTTTGTAACATTTTCTTGACAAACAGCATCCTGATGGGTGCTGTTTTTTTGTTCAACGAAAATTAATGACAAACTTAATAGCTGTTAATCGGGTGCATCTCAATTTTTGTCAATCCCACACAGAGAAAACGGGTTTCTCGGAGAAACCCGTTTTCTACTCATGTAATTTGGGATTTTTAAGCGGAAACTTTCTCCTAAAGTTGATTCAAGGTAGGGTTGATTCATGAATCAACCCTACCCAAACCCGGAAGCGCATTAGTTTTTCGGTGGGATGCTTACAGATAGCTGCTGATATATCTGTAATAATTTAAGAGTCACTGATAATTAATGTGGGATGCACCCCTGTTAATCAGCTTAACAATACCCAGTTTAAATGCGTCTTAGCTTAACAGTCCTGTCTTTTCACTGATTACTGTTTACTGTCATGTAGCGTCGATGACTACTTCCCCTTTACCTATTCTGATTGTTATTTGTGGGGCAACTGCCACAGGAAAATCCAGTTTAGCCCTACAATTGGCCGAAAAGTTTAATTCAGTAATTCTCAGTGCCGATTCCCGACAAATCTATCGAGAATTTAATATTGGTACTGCTAAACCTAGCTTAGAAGAATGTCAGCGAATTCCCCATTATCTAATTGATATTTGCGCTCCTAAAGATAATTTTACCCTAGCACAGTACCAAGAACAAGCTGAGGATTTAATCAGCAATCTCCAGTATTCTCCTCTGTTTTTGGTTGGTGGTACGGGACTTTATATCAAGTCCATTGTCAAAGGTTTAAAAATACCGAGGGTTTCTCCTCAACCGGATTTAAGGCAGCAATTACAAGCTTTAGGACAATCCTATCTCTATCAAATTCTGACGCAGGTAGATGAGGAGGCAACTAAAAAAATTCATCCCCATGATCAGGTAAGGACTTTACGCGCTTTAGAGGTTTTTTATCTGACAGGAAAACCTATCTCTAGTCAGCAGGGAGAAAATCCTCCCACTTATCCGATTTTACAAATTGGTTTAGATTGTTCCCCAGAAAGTTTAGACAAGCGGATCACTGTTCGTACTGATCAAATGATTGCAAAAGGATTAGTAGCAGAGGTGCAGAATTTGGGGGATAAATACGGTTGGGATTTGCCACTTTTGCAGACTTTGGGTTATGCAGAGATTAAGCAATATCTCCTCGGAGAAGTTTCTTTAGAACAGGCGATCGATCTGATTATCCTCCACACCCGTCAATTTGCCAAACGTCAGCGCACTTGGTTTCGTGCCGATGCTGATATTGTCTGGTTTCCCATCGATAAAGAAAATTTATTGGAATCGGTGGAACGAAAAATTATTTTGTTTCTTGAGGGGTTGTCAAGGCCTGATATAAAAACACATCATCCTGATTAAAGATTAACCGAAAGTTGTCATTTTGATTCAGTTTATTTAAGTGATAATCAATTAGTTCTGGTGAACTAGACCAACCGGGATGACGGCGATCGAGTAGGATATAATTAAATTGATTTAAATCTAGGGATTGGGAACCTTCGATCGTTAATTTGATCATTTCTCGATGGGTAAGATGGGGGGCAATTCTAGAAGTAGTCAAGACACTCTCACTGGTGGTAATTTGGGTTAGAGCTTTTTGGGTGGCGGACCAAGTATCGAGGGAATTTAAATACAGTGACCAAAAATAGCCGTATTTAGCTAAGGCAAAAAAGGCAATAATTGCCCAAGTAATTATCCATTTAGGCTGCTTCAACCAGCTGCTATTATGGGCTAAAGTGGCGATAACCGCTAGAAATAAAAAGGGCAAAATTGGCAGGGAATATTGAGTAGTTAAGTTTTTTTGTGGGGCATGATCTGCCAATAAATTTAAAGCGAGTGCGGGAATAGCGGCAATTATTGGCGCAGAATAGCGCCAGGATAAACCCCAAACTAAGGGAATAATTAATAGGATTAGGTATTCTAGATTATTGCCAGTAAAGATTTTTCCCAAGACAAGATCGGGTTTGAGGAAAAGATTAAAGATAATTGCTGGTAAACTATCTCCTAGATAACTATATCGAGAATCAGCCATTTCAATAACTGCTGATTTTCCTGTCAGGAGAGGAATTAATAACTTCGTGGTGATAATAAACCAAAGAATGCCGGTAATCATGGCAATTATTCCGGGGATTTTTTTCTTTTCCCAGAGAAGTAACCAGATACCCATTCCCAACAATGTTAAAGAGAGAATTGCTTTACAACCGAGAATAATAATGATTCCTAGACAAAATCCCCAGAGATTATTTAATCTTGCTGCCAAAATTGTCCAAAAAATCGCTGGCACTGCGATCACTTCTGGATGAAAATCAAAGAGATTAACATTAAAAATCAGGGGATAGAGCAGATAAACTAAGGCTAATGTATAAGCTTGTTTTTCTTTTAATCCCGCTTCTATTGCCAATTGCCAGAGGGGAAAAGCACCAAGAGAAAGGGAAAAAGCTTGTAAGAAAAGCAGCCAATAAACGCTAGGATAAATTTTATAAAGTAAGGCTATAGGATAGAGAATAAAAGCGATATGGTCGCCTAAAATATGGTAGTCAACAAAAGATATAATCGGTGGTTTACCTTGAGAAATTAAGTAAACTCCTTGATCGAACCAACCAAGATCGAGAGCATTAGATTGAAATAAAATATGTCTGGTTGCACTGCAAATAAACAGGATTATTGTCGCGCAACCAATTAACCAAAATATATCTTTTTTTTGGGGCATAATCGTTAAGTTTTACTGGGATTTTTGGGGATTATTACGACAATATTGCCAGGTATCTATAAAATAGGAAGCAACTTCAGTAAACCATGTTTTAAAAATATTTCTGTTCTCACTGGTGACGATAACCCCATTAATAAACTCTTGCCATTGGGGATCATTAGCGGGAAGAATGAAACCATAATAATCACAATTTAAAGGATTGCGGGGGATAAGTTGATAATCTTTTTCTAAGGATAAACCGAGAATGACAGCTTCTCCAATTAGCAGAATACCATCACTAGCAAAAGCATCTATTCTATTCCTTCTTAAACTTTGGATACCCCGCAGTCTTCCCGTCACTCCTTGAAATTCTTGATAGGTAGCAAGAGGATATTTTTGTCTTAATAATTCTTGAGTGCTGGTATCTCGCAAAACTCCAATACTTATACCTTCTAAGGACGAGGAAAAGTTAAAATTCTTCTGACTATCACTCCGAACTAAAAACTGAGTTCCAGTCACAAAAAAAGGACGGGAAAAACTGACACCATCAGGTATATTTTTTCTGATACTATTGGGACCACACTCGAAATCAACGGTTTTATTTTCCAATAACTGGAAGCGATTAAATAAAGTTGATTTATAAATTTTGACACTGATGATCTGGAGGTTTAATTTATGCTTTAGTTCCCCTCTGAGCAATTGGATAAAATCTAAGCATAATCCCTGCAAATTATTATTACTATCTCGATAGCCAAAAGGAATCGCATCTTCTCTCATAGCTACTTCTAATAATCCCGTGCGTTTAATTTTTTCTAGAACCGTTTCAGACTTAGCTGGGAGAGCAGCAAAAAAATTAGATAAAATAACGAGAGTAAGAATGATTAATTTCATGACTTTTGCCGAGATTATTTAAGATTTTTTATGGACGTGATCCCATTGATCTAAAATGTCTTTGAATAGTAATTCATCTAACCATGTTTTTACTACCACTGTCAAAGGTAAAGCCAATAATAAACCTAAGATGCCAAATATTTGAGCGAAGAAAATTTGAGCGATTAGGGTAATTGCTGGTAGTAAAGATACCTGTTTAGCCATGACAGTTGGTGTCAGCAAATAACTTTCGACATTTTGGATAATAAAATAGAGAATCAGAATAGCGACAATTTTCCAAGGTGCATCGATAACAGCAATGAGGATCGGAAAAATCACACTAGCAGTCGGTCCGATATTAGGGATAAAATTGAGCAATCCTGCTAGGATAGCATGAACGAGAACTAGATTAATTTGTAGAACCCAAAGACCGAAACCACTGAATAATCCTACCATAGTTGAACTAATGGCAATTCCCAACAACCAATTACCTAAACCTGCTTCCGATAGGGTAAGAATTTCCTCGGCACGACGACGATAGAAGTTAGGAAATAATTTTAAGAAAGCTTGTCGATAGGGTTGGGGGTTGGCTAACATCATAATTGCTAACACCAGCACAAATAATAATTGCAAAATTGCCGCAACTGAGTTAGAAAAGAAGGTAAAAAAGTTACTAAAAACAAAGGTTCCTAAAGGTTGTAACTGCTGGACTAAATCACTTAAATTAGGCAGCGATGGCAGCCAATCAAATTGAAATTGTTGTCGCCATCGAATCGAGTTATTACGGACTAAATCCCAAGCTTGCGGTAAAAGTTCAATTAATTTTTGAAACTGTTCGATAAAGGGGGGAACAATAATTATAAAAAATAAAATCACAATTCCTAGACTCGTCAGCAGGGTGATTAAAATAGCCAAACCCCTTTTAATCCCCAATCTCTGCAATCCTTTTACACATCTATTTAAGGCTACGGTAAACACGATCGCCATAAAAATCAATAATAACAGCTGTCGAATCTGCCACAATACATAGAGAGCCATTATTAAACAGATAAACCCCAACCACTGACCAAATTTCACGACCTTGATTTATCCTATCGGGACAAGTTTTATCATACAGCAGTCGGTCGGCGGTCGGCGGTCGGCAGGTTTTAGGTGTTGGGGTTTTGGGGTCTTGGGGTTTTGGGGTTTTAGTTCAATTTCCCCACTTCCCCACTTCCCCACTTCCCCACTTCCCCACTTCCCCACTTCCCTCTCCCTAACCCCCAACAGCAAAAATTAAGTTTTGTATCAAAAATTTGCTAATTTTGCTGTTATGTGCTATACAGTTACGCCACAAAACAGGATAGAAAAACGAGATTTTCTTAATTACCAGACATTTTCTCAAATTTTATGGCAACTCTCCCAGAGTCAAATTATCCTGAAAGAAATCCTCTCCTAGAAAATCCGACAAGACTCAGCAAAATTGTGGCCATTAATGCTTTTATCCTTGTATTAGGACTTCGATGATGAAAGAATTGGAGCGATACTATAAAGTTTTAGGGTTAGATCATGGGGCATCTCTCGATGAGATCAATCAAGCCTACAAAGATTTGGTGTTTATTTGGCATCCCGATCGCATTCCCAAAGATAATCAGCGTCTTTTGGAAAAAGCCACCGCTAAACTGCAAGAAATTAACCAAGCTAGGGAACAATTGCGGCAAATTCATCAAAATTCTCCTAAACGCTCCAATTCCGCCCCTAAAACTGAAAAACAGCCCGCCCACGCCTATAAAACTGCTTCTCCCTATCAGCCTCACCCTAGCCAACCCGGCCAAAATTCACAAACCCACAGTCAACAAACCCACAGTCAACACAGCCACTCCCAGAATAACCATCAGGTCCACAATCATGCCGCCTGGCGCCCTCACTATCGGGATTTAAACGGAGCCGATTTACAGGGAGCCAACCTGAAAGAAAAAGATCTCTCTAGTCGCAGTCTCATCGGGGCAGATTTAAGCCATGCCGACTTAAGCGATAGCTTCCTGCACAAAATTAACCTAGAAAAAGCCAATCTGTACAAAGCTAATCTTTTTCGCGCCAATCTCCTCGAAGCTAACCTTAAAGGCGCAAATTTACAGGAAGCCAATCTCATCGGAGCGGATTTAAGCGGGGCGGATCTGTCGGCGGCAGATTTACGCGGGGCAAAAATTGGCTTTGGTAAGCGTATTATGGTGAAATTAACTGGAGCAATTTTAACGGGAACAATTCTCCCCGATGGTTCGATTCATCAATGAATAACCTCTTGCTAATTTGGATTTTTCTTTAATAGGAACTATCACCTGATGGGCATTTATTACACAATCGCTGCTGTTTTTCTAGGGATGCAATTAGCTGCAGGAGAAAATTTATCGGCAGCAAATCCAGATTTTCTACGACTACAAAAAGCTCTAGAAAAACACAATTTCATCGTCAAAATTGCCCCGCCACCAGTGCGAGGAGCCTACGGTTTATTTGATAGTAAAACTAGAATTATTTGGATTCATCCCCTAGTTTTTGACTTAGGTATTGCCCGACCAACATTGATTCATGAAGCTGTCCATGCTGCCCAACTTTGTCATGGAGGCAAAACAGTTAAAGCTCTTAATTTAGGGATAGAACCACCAGCAATAACCAGAAGATTTTTTATGAATTATGAAGGTTTTAGCCGACAAATTGAAGCCGAAGCCTATACTGTTCAAGTTCAGCCCGATGGTCTAGATTTAGTGATTTCTTTACTGCAAAAATATTGTGCTTAGAAAACCTGTCGATAAATCTACCAATCCCGTTCTAATTCTTCGGCCACACGACGATAATCGGCGCTGGCTTCTTGGGCATTTTTACCGCGCCAATTGGTAATAGCTACCCCGTCTAAAACGGCTTTTTCGTGGGCCTTATAATTTCTGACAAAAGCATGACAGGCAGGAATACCTAATTCTAATAAAGTATTTTGTGCTTCCAAAGTTTCCTTAAGACTACGGGAATCCACTTTCGTTAACAAAACCCGATAGGCAATTCCTAGGGGTTTAACTGCCGTGCGTACCGTGTCAATTAAAGCCATTAAATCCATCGGTGCGGGAGGAGTCGGTAAAATTAAATAATCTGATTCTGCTATTACTGCCGTCAGTAATTCGGAGCGCAAAGCTGGTGGTGTGTCAATCACGATCAGATCGTACTCGATAATTTGACGCAATTCTCCTAATTTCTCTGTATTAATTTGCTTGGCTAAATCAAATACCATATCCCCTTGATTTCTTTCTACCCACCAAGTGGAGGAACCCTGCGGATCCGCATCCACCAGCAAAACACGCTGATTTTGCCCCCAAATTGCCGCTAAATTAACCGCAGTGGTGGTTTTACCCACACCACCTTTACCGTTGACAACAGCCAGAATTTTCGGGCTATTAGGCTTTAATTGCGAGTTTGTTGGAGAATTTGGCATTTTCAGTTATCAGTTATTTTAGCTGTCAGGAGATAGGAGACAGGAGGCAGGAGAGTGTTTTTATTTCTTCTCCCCCCTCCCCAATTCATAATTCATAATTCATAATTCATAATTTACACTGATCACTGATCACTGAATATAACTAACCAGAAAGTTTTTGATCTAAGATTTGGCTAGTTAATTTAGGATCGGCCTTACCGCCGCTTTTTTTCATGACTTGACCAACAAAAAAACCCTTGAGATTGGTTTTACCCGCCCGGAATTTTTCTAACTCGCTTGGATGGGCGGCGATAATGTCCTCGATCAGTTTTTCGATGGCAGAAGTGTCAGAAATTTGTATTAATCCTTTCTTTTCCACCAGCGCTTTCGGTGAACCGCCCTGGGTGAGAAGTTCGGGTAAAATTTCCTTAGCAATTTTGCCACTAATTGTTCCCGTTTCAATCAGTTTAACTAATTCAGCCAAGTCTGACGCTTGCAGGGCGATTTCTGTGATCGTCAGCTTATTATTATTCAAATAAGCGGCGATATCTTGACTGATCCAGTTAGCAACTAATTTCGCATTTGCCCCCGCAATTACAGCAGTTTCAAAATATTCGGCCACGGTGCGATCATCGGTTAAAACCCTGGCATCGTAGGCGGAAAGACCAAATTCTTCTTCATAACGACGACGTTTACGCGCGGGTAATTCCGGTAATTCTTCCGCCCAAGCTTTTAACTGTTCGGCGGAGACTTCTAGGGGGGGTAAATCCGGTTCGGGAAAATAGCGATAATCGCTAGAACCTTCTTTTTTCCGCATACTAATCGTCCGTTGACTAGCTTCTTCCCAAAGACGGGTTTCCTGTACGATTGGTTCACCATTTTTGATCGCTTCAATTTGTCGATCGATCTCGTATTCTATGGCTTTTTGGATAGCACTAAAGGAGTTCATATTTTTAATTTCTACCTTAGTCCCGAACTTTTCAGTGCCTTTTTTGCGAACGGAAATATTGACATCGCAGCGCAGGGAACCTTCCTGCATATTGCCGTCACTGATGCCGAGATAACGCACTAAACGCCGTAATTCTTGGGCATATTCCGCCGCTTCGGCCCCGGTGCGTAAATCCGGTTCCGAGACAATTTCTAATAATGGTACACCTGTACGGTTAAAATCCACGAGGGAATGGGTGGAACCGGAGAGACGTTCGCTGCCGGCATGAACCAGTTTTCCCGCGTCTTCTTCCATGTGCAGACGGGTAATGCCGATAATTTTGCGGCTAACTTCCTTAGTTTTTTTATCGACGATCTCGATTTCTAGTTGACCCTGTTCGACAATAGGGAGATCATACTGGGAAATTTGATAATTTTTCGGCAGGTCGGGATAAAAATACTGTTTGCGATCAAATTTGCTATGAGGTGTGATTTTACCATCGATAGCTAATCCCAGTTTAACGGCACTGGCCAGGACTTCTTGGTTAAGGACGGGTAACACCCCCGGATAACCCAAACAGATGGGACAGACGTTAGTATTGGGGGGACTATCGAAGTTGGTGGGACAGGAACAAAATATCTTGCTTCTGGTGTTCAGTTGACAGTGGGTTTCTAAACCGATAATTGCTTCGTATTCAGTGGCAGACATATTTTCTCGCTCTCGCCGACACAGGAATGATCTGTTTAATCATTATAGTCGCGATTCTGGATCATTCCCTCCCTTCATAAAACTTAATAATGTAGTTACTAATAACTTTATGCACCTTTAATATAGCTCAAAAAAGATAATTTATTCAACCAATGTCCGCCATTATTTTTAATTTTATCAAAGGCATAAGATTAAAGAAGCTTATCGATAATTTTTCACCGATAAACCTAGCTTTTTTAGTATCGACCACCGACCAGCGACTCCCGAAAACCAAAACTTCCCAACTCACCATGAAGATAACCGACATAAATCGTAGCAAAAATTAACTTCTAGAGACGGGATATTTGCTTAGTATAGAAACAGAGAGATTATACCCAATAACTGACCCCATAACCAGCCAAGAGCAATATAAGCCGCAAAAGTGATCATTTTCTAGGCGAGTATTGCCTTAGTAATTGACGATTTTTAATTTTTACTTGATTTTATGTCTTTAACTCTCTCAGAACAACTCAAACGAGAACAATTATCCTACCCTCAAACTCTCCTCCATCATCTGCAAAAGTTACGGCATTTTGTGACAGTAGAAGGAGAGGAGAAATTGCAGCAGTGGAAAAACCTGATTGAAAAGGAGAATTTTCAACCTAGCACCCGTAATTTAGCCTATTATCTCGCCCTGAGACAAGAAGATATCCGGGATTTACAATTAGCTTTAATGCCCTGGGGATTATCTTCCCTAGGCCGGATTGAATCAAAAGTTTTACCGACTCTCGATGCCGTAATTGCCACTTTAGGGGCGGTTTGTCATCAAGAATCCTCATTATTGCCAAAACATCCCCCTTTAGAGGCATTTTTCCAAGGAGATCAACTTTTAGCTTCCCATAGCGCCGAAGTTTTCGGTCTGCCTTCCCCCCGGCGTCGGGTGCGAATTATGGTGACAATGCCGACGGAGGCGGCAACTGACCCCGATTTTATCGCTCAATTACTGCGTTGCGGGATGGACTGTATTCGCATTAATTGCGCCCATGATAGCCCGAAAGAGTGGCAGGGAATGATCGAAAATCTGCGCGAGGCGGTCAAAAATCCCGAAAATTTAGTCAATGGAGATACCTGTAAGGTTTATATGGACTTAGCGGGTCCAAAAATCCGTTTAGAAGAGATTTTAGCCCCCCAGTCCCAAACCAGACTATATCAAGGGGATTTTCTCCTCTTAACCACCCAACCGCCCCATACTGCCCATCCTCAGTATTTTCAGGCTAATTGTTCCCAACCGGAAATTATTCCCCAAATTCCCGTCGGGGCGAAAGTTTGGATTGATGATGGTCATATTGGGGCTGAAGTTATTGCCATAATGCCGGAAGGTCTTTTACTAAAAATTACCCACGCAAGAGAGAAAGGAGAAAAACTCAAAGCAGATAAGGGTCTAAATTTCCCCGATACCGTCTTAAATATCGATCCTTTGACCGCAAAAGACCGGCAAGATTTAGATTTTATTGCCCACAATGCCGATATTATCGGTTACTCTTTTGTGCAGAAAGCCAGCGATATCGAGACACTACAGCTAGAGTTACAAAGTCGTTTGGGGGATGCTTGGCGACAAAAAGCAATTGTGGCCAAAATAGAAACACCTTTAGCCGTGAAAAATCTTCCCGAATTAATCATCCATGCCGCCGGTAAACAACCTTTTGGGGTGATGATTGCCCGGGGTGATTTGGCCGTAGAAATTGGCTATCAAAGACTAGCAGAAATTCAAGAGGAAATTCTCTGGTTATGCGAAGCAGCCCATATTCCAGTAATTTGGGCTACCCAAGTTCTAGAAAATCTGGTCAAGAAAAGTATTCCTTCCCGGGCCGAGATTACCGATGCCGCTATGGCCGAAAGGGCCGAATGTGTCATGCTTAATAAGGGGAAATATATCCGGGAAGCGGTGACAATTCTTGATGATGTTTTACAAAGAATGCAGACCCACCAAGCTAAAAAAACGCCCCAATTACGCGCTCTCCATTCTTGGGTTTAAGCAGTTTCAGTTATCAGTTATTTTTAGCTATCAGTATTCAGGAGATTATTTTTATTTATTCTCCCCAGTTCATAATTCATAATTCATAATTCCCCACACCTTTTCAACAGGCTTGAGAATCAGAGGCAGATTAACGTATATTATTGACCGCACCGCTAACCAAACCAGCGCTAACATAGCGACCATAACCATCAAGACGGTTTTGTTGAGCGATTCGGGAGGGATTATTGACGAGATCGGCAACTCCCACACCCATCATCACCACGGAGATAACTGCGATTAAGTAGTTACGGACAAAAGTTTGATTTTGGTGGCTGGCTAACATGGTTGTTACCTCTCTTTCCTCTCGATAACCTTAGAATACGAGAGGGTTTGGGGTGATGTCAGTCCCATAATTCTGGGTGACAGAAGTGGAAAAAAGTGGAATCCACAGATAAGCTATGATTTTTTGTCGATTAGAATGGGTAAATAGGGAATCGGGAACAGGAAAAGGGCAATATTCGTCGTCAATCTGGTTAAATAATCAGTAAATTGCCTAAAAACTGACATATTCTCCAGAATATGACCCTAGAAACCGCGATTATGACCATAAAATTTTTCTGGCCTTTAGTTTTAGGATTATCTATTGTTATTATTGACAATGGGCAATATCTGAGAGCAGAAACGGTAACTTTGAGCGCCAGTCAACGGCAACAACTGCGATCGCTAGATGCTAAGATTATTTTACCTAACTATATCCCCCCCGGATTTCGGGCCAGCGAGATTAAAATCCTCGCAGAAGAGAGGAAAGGATACGCAATCCTCTTTGAAAATGCCGAGAATAGCTGTTTTTTGGTGGAAGGAATCGAAAACGCTAGGGGCGATGATGGTTTAGAATTAGAGGGAACCCTAGCGCTCAATTCCCCACTATTTGGAGAAGGATACTGGCTCAATTATGGTACACCCAAAAACTCGGAATTAAGGCAACAATTCCCCGAACCCGATTTTTATTCCGATTGGATGAAAATGGGAGAATATTTTTATCGTCTCAGTGGGGCATTAATTGCCCGGGAGGAGTATGATTATCCTAATTGCCGTCAAGATATTTCCCCATCGGAAGCGGTTAAAATAATCGAATCTTTCGGAGATAACAATTAAATTGAATTTATCTACAGTCATTTCTGATCTACAACAAAGAAGCAAGGAGCGGTTAGCTTGGTCTGATTTTTGCTGGTTAGGATTAGTAATAATTTTGGGACTGGTTATTAGGTTAACACAATTAACGAGCAAACCTCCCTGGACGGATGAATTTGCAACTATGGTTTTTAGTATTGGCAATAATTACCAGATAGTGCCGTTAAATCAGATAATTTCCCTCGCCACTTTATTCGCACCTCTCCAGAGCAATGATCGGGCAACTATTGCCGATGTAATTAAATTAGTTATTCAGGAGGACAATCATCCACCTTTATATTTTATTCTCGCCTATCTCTGGAATAAATTATTCTTTGATCGGGGAGAATATGTATCTTTAGAAGGAATGCGAGCGCTGGCAGTATTTTGGGGAGTTATTTCGATTCCTTTAATTTATTTTATCAGTAAATTGGTCTTTAAATCAGGCTCGATCGCTTTTCTAGCGGCGATTTTAATGGCGGTTTCTCCCTACGGGGTTTTTATCTCCCAAGAAGCGCGTCATTATACTTTAGCGGTTGTATTTGTACTCATATCTTTAGGCTGTTTTCTTAGGGCAAGCGGCCAAATTATCCACCATCAAAGAATATCCCATACTTTGGTTTTTTTCTGGTTAATTGTCAACTGTCTAGGGTTATTAGTCCACTATTTTTTTAGTTTAACTATCCTAGCGGAAGCAATAACTTTATTATTGATTTTATTCAATCAAATCAAACAAAAAAACTTTTGGATAACTAATTGGTGGCGTTTAAGTTTAGTTTTTTTAGGTAACTTGAGCTTTATTGTTATTTGGTTGATCACGGTTGTACCCAAAGATTATGGCAATCAGATGACCGGTTGGATTCAGAGAGACAATGATAGTTTTTTAGCAGTAATTAGCCCCTTTTTTCAATTGCTGGGAACATTAATTACTATGCTTTCTCTGCTCCCCGTTGAATCAGAATCTTTAATAATTATCTTGATTTCTGGGGCAATAATGATCGGGTTTTTTCTCTGGATTATCCCACAATTAAAAACAGCGTGGCTAGACTCCTATAAACCAGAATTAGGCATTCTCTCGGTATTTTTTCTCAGTTCAATTGCTATTTTCTTTGTCATCACTTATCTGCTTTCGGTCGATATTACCCGGGGAGCTAGATATAGTTTTGTTTACTTTCCCTCGGTAATTTTAATTCTAGCAATTTTATTAGATAATTGTTGGCAAAGGAAGCAGCAAAAAATCGTAATTATTGTAATTATCATGGCTTTAGTTAGTTCCCTAAGTGTTACTTTTAATTTAGGCTATCGTAAGTATTATCGCCCAGATAAATTAGTTACCACCATCGAAAATAATAGCCGTTATCCGCTAGTAATTGCTACTAGCTATAGGAGTTTGGTGCAGGTGGGAGAAATGATGGGAATTGCTTGGGAATTTAACCAAAGATTTCCCGACAAAAACCCTAAGTTTCTCTTAGTCAACCCAAAACAAAAGCCAAATTTTAATCTGTCATCTTCTCCCCCTTTTGAATTATGGTTAATTAATTTCCATTCTTCAATAGATTTATCGGACTGTCAACTCTCAGAGTTATCCTCCAATTATGTAACGGGTTATGAATATCAAAAGTTTCTCTGTGGGCGATCGATGGATTATAATAGTAAAGTTAAGTAGGGCTATTAACTATGATTATTTGGGTAAATGAACAGATTGACCCCTGCGGTTTAGTACAAGCTTGTATTGCCTGTCAAGACGAACAAGCGGCAAAAGATTGTCATCAAAGTTGGTTAACCAGTCTTACGGATGAACAAAAACAAGCGGGGTGGGTAGCAGTTTTAAGAACCGTAGAATCTTGGGATGATGTACCTGTAAATGCCCTGAAGTTAAGTTATTAAATCTCCTGCAACAATCAAAAATCTTCCGTTAGGTGAAGAAACTCCGAGACAGGAAATATCTGGCTAAAATAAAAAAGAGGGCAGGTTTTACCCCACCCTTTGGTCTTATTTTAAACGAATTACTAACCGGCGATCGGGTTCCACGCCGCGACTTTCTGTGGTTAAATCGTTTTCTTCCTGAAAAAAGGCATGAATTTGGCGACGTTCTGCCGAAGATAGGGCTTTTAATTCTATTTCCTGCCCTGTTTGCCGCACTTGCGTCGCCGCTTGATTCACCCAGTCGAAAAGTTCTGCCTGTCTTTGTTGACGATAGCCATTGATTTCGACAATATAGAACTGATGTTCTGCCGACTCGACACCAATATTCAGAATCGTATTAGCTAGGGATTGAATCGCATCCAGTCCCTCACCCTTGTTAGCGAGGAGAAGTTCCACTTGTTGGGGACTCAATTGACTGCTATCAATAATTAACCAACAGGAGGAAGGTCCAGTTCCCAATTCCTGCACACCAATCTGGACATCTGTGGGCATGGCCATCAACTTTAGCAGTTTTTCCAGCCATTGTTTAGCTTTCTCGCTATTTTGCTCCCATATACTCATTACGATGTTTTTTCCTTTTTCTTGCTAGAACGTTTTTCAAAGGGGAGAGCATCGCGGGTTTTTTCCGTTTTTTCCTGTTCCGCTACCAATTTTTGCAGGTTTTCCGGTAAAGGTTCCCGCATCAAAATCACCGTTTGAATAGTTTGGAAGATGTTCGCGGTTAAGATATACATCAATACCCCCGCCGGTAAGGGGAAAAACAGGAACATCATACTAAAAATTATCGGGGTGATTTTATTCACCGTTTGCTGTTGTTGGGCTGCTCCCCCCGAAGGCGCACCGGCGCCGGATAACTCTTGGTTAACATAGATACTAATACCGAAAGCGATCACCATCGCCAAGATATCCCAGTGAATTTCACCATTCGCACCGGTTGCCCCAATTCTTCCCAGGGCCTCAATAAAGAGAAAACCCGTATTAGCGGCAATCCCCGGCACGATAACTTTAATACTGGCATCTCCGGGGGCTAAAGCGACGATGGAACCGTCTTCATTAACTTGCACCAGTTCTTGACCTTTAACCACCTCGTAGGTGGGTTTTAGGTTATTTTCAGGTGCTTCCGTGGCTAATTGGCTTAAAGACTTGCCCTGGTCGTTTTGCAGGTCGATTTTTACCTGTTCTCCCGGGGCGATTTTATTGCCTTGGGGTAAAAAAGCGGTAATGGGATAGTGGAGAGATTCGTCAATATAGACGTTTTGGGGTTTGGTGGCATAGGGTTGGCGCTGCACGAGGGCGATTTGTTCGCTTGGCAGCACTTGTAAATCGACGGTATAGTTAATATCCGAGAAAGGGGAACCCCGCAGCGTCGCAAATAAAGCCAAAAGAATCGGCATTTGTAATAACAGGGGTAAACAACCGGCTAGGGGATTGCCCAACTCCTGCATTAATTTGCCCATTTCCTCCTGTTGTTTTTGCGGGTCATTTTTGTAGCGTTGTTGAATTTCTGCCTGTCTTTCCTTCATTAGGGGTTGCGTGATTCGCATTTTTCTCATATTGCGAATCTGGCCGGCGCTGAGGGGAAAGACGGCAAATCTCACCACTAGCGTTAAAGCAATGATGGCGAAACCGTAACTATGCACAATCCGAAAGAAAAAATCTAGGATTGGCAACATGATATTTGTGGAAATAAATCCGACTCCAAAATCCATGGCTTTAATCTATGCCTTCTCGTTTAATGGGGGTTCACTTTGACAAATCTAATTTATCGAATCGCGGCGATCGATTATTTTGTTTTATTGACTGATGATCGATTCTAGGGGACGACCGGTTTTATCGGCGACTCTTTCGGCAATATAGTCATGAATTTCCCGGAATTTCGGCATCGCGCGCATTTCTAAACGACTTCTATCCTTGAGAGTTACGACAATATCCCCCCAAAGACCAATTCCTCTCGGCATTTTCGCTACTTTTGCCACTTCTGAATAGATAATATCTGTGCGATCGCGTCCCATCCAACCCCCAGTGATCGAAATCCGCCGATCGGTTATCTTATATCTTAACCAGATTGCCCGTACTACTGCCCCAACGGTCAAAGGTAAACAAATCACCGTAAATCCTAGCAGGATATTGATGATTAGGTCGCCGATGTGCGGACCGCCTTCATA
Source organism: Microcystis sp. M015S2 (assembly GCF_020245945.1). Taxonomy (NCBI): domain Bacteria; kingdom Bacillati; phylum Cyanobacteriota; class Cyanophyceae; order Chroococcales; family Microcystaceae; genus Microcystis; species Microcystis sp. M015S2. The sequence goes on along the minus strand of NZ_JADBTX010000045.1, from coordinate 22,201 downwards.
AAAAGTTTCTTCTTTAATGCCCATGAATTATATTCGCCTTCACTAACAACTGCTTTAATTCTCGCAAAAAATGTTCATAATTGCACTCGATCGCCTCGGGACGGATAATGATTATCCCTCGCCATCCTGTCGCTATTTCTGGCAATAACTGCCGAATTACCGCTCGTATTTGCCTTTTTAGTCGATTACGAACCACCGCTTTTTTACTAACTTTCTTGCTAATCGAGATACCAAAACGACTGGGGAGAGAGTGATCTGGGCAAGAATCCTCTAAACTAATTAAGGTTAAGTGGGAACCGTGATAACGCCTCCCTTTTCCATAGACAGCTTGAAAATCCTGTCGATGTTTTAAGCGATGAATTTGGGGTAGTCCCACGAAAATTAGTCGGTTCCCAGAATAACCTAAACACTTAAACGATAGCGCCCTCTTTTCCGACGAGCTTTAATCACTTTACGTCCGTTGACGCTACGCATTCTCGCTCTAAATCCAGAAGTGCGCTTCTGTTTGCGCGTGGTTCCTTCTAAAGTACGTTTACTCACTGCTGATTTTTCTCCTTAAGATAGAGTTAGTCTATAGATATAAAGACACAATTTTCAATTATAACAAAATTACTAGGAATTGGGAAGCTCATGGTCAGGCTCCGTTTTGGTCGAGATATCTGTAATTGTCTCCCGGTGGCTGAAAAGCGCGAATGGTTAGTCACTAATGGTATTGGTGGTTTTGCCGCGGGAACCGTGGCCGGATTGCTAACTCGCTGTTATCATGGCCTCTTGATCGCTGCTTTGGCTCCACCGACGCAAAGAACGCTTCTTGTGACTAAAATCGATGAATCGGTACAATATAACCAGAAAATTTATCATCTGGCCAGCAATCGCTGGTTAGGTGCTACGATCGAACCGCAAGGCTATATTAATATCGAAAGTTTTCATCTGGAAGGGACGATTCCCGTCTGGACTTTTATCTGTGGGGATGCCTTGCTAGAAAAGCGCATTTGGATGGAACAGGGAGAAAATACCACCTATACTCACTATACCTACCGTCGTGGCAATTCTCCCCTAACTCTCAATCTGACTGCTTTTGTCAATTATCGTGATTTTCACGGCAATACCCAGGGTTTTAACTGGCAAATGGCTATTAGTCCTCTGGAAAAAGGAGTAAGAGTGATTGCCTATGACCATGCTGTACCTTTTTATCTATTAATCAGTCAAGGAGAGGTTTTTCCTGCTCATATCTGGTATTATCGCTTTGATTTGGCCGTGGAACGTTATCGTGGTTTAATCGATCGGGAAAATCATCTTCATGGGGCTAGTTTTTCGGCTACTCTTAAAGTGGGAGAATCGGTGACAATTGCCGCTAGTACCCGTCCCGATCCGAATTTAGACGGTCAATCTTCTCTAGAGTTTCGCTATCGCTACGAAAATAGTCTGATTAATCCCCAGCAGCCCGAATGGATTCAACAACTTACCCTCGCTGCCGACCAGTTTATCGTTAGTCGTCCTCTCCGGGATCAACCGGACGGCAAAACGATAATCGCGGGTTATCCTTGGTTTGGTGATTGGGGTCGCGATACGATGATCTCCCTAAGAGGATTAACTTTGACTACAGGCAGACCTGCGATCGCGCGTCAGATTTTACTAACTTTTTCTCGTTATCTAGACCGGGGTTTATTGCCCAATTTACTGCCCGATGGCGGAGAAATGCCCGAATATAACGCTGTCGATGCTATTCTTTGGTATTTTGAAGCCATTCGTTCCTATTTTAACCAAAGCCAAGATTTTGAGTTTCTCAGAACTATTTATCCCGCTTTAAAGGAAGTGATCGCTTGGTTTCGTCGCGGTACTCGCTACAATATTCACCTAGATGACGATGGTTTGATCTATGCCGGCGAAGCGGGAGTACAATTGACTTGGATGGATGCCAAAGTTGATGATCTGGTGATTACTCCCCGCATCGGCAAACCCGTAGAAATTAATGCCCTTTGGTTCAATGCCCTAAAAATAATGGTTCAATTTGCCCATTATTTGGGCATGGATGCCACTGATTACGAAAAAATGAGAAAAATGACCTTAAAAGGGTTTTCTCGCTTCTGGGATGATTCTCTGGGGTATTGTTACGATGTTTTGGATACGGACAAGGGTAATGATGCCAGTTTACGACCGAATCAACTTTTTGCCGTGTCCTTGTCGGTGGAGGAGTTATTAAATTCCCCACAGAAAAAGGCCATTGTCGATATTTGTGCTTTAAAATTGTTGACTTCTCGCGGTTTGCGATCACTAGATGCCGATCATCCTGATTACCGTGGCGTTTACAGTGGTGATCGCTTAAAAAGAGATAGTGCCTACCATCAGGGGACAGTCTGGGGATGGTTATTAGGGGCATTTATCGAGGCCCATCTGAAAATCTATCGCGATCCCATTCTAGCTGAGAGTTTTTTAACACCGATGATCGACCATCTTCAGGATAGCTGTATCGGTAATTTAAGTGAAATTTTCGATGGTAATGCCCCTTTTACCCCTAGGGGTGCTTTTGCCCAAGCATGGACAGTGGCAGAGGCATTAAGGGTTTGGCAAGCGATCCGAGAATTTACGCCATAATCCTTTAAAATGAGCAATTGTTAGGTGTGTTAGGCTGGCTAAAGGGCCGACCCTAAAAACCTCAATTCGACCGTTATAAACAAAACTCTCATGCAGAAACCGCAAGTTATTTTTCTCGATGCTGTGGGGACCATTTTTGGAGTAAAAGGCAGTGTCGGAGCAATTTATAGTCAAATAGCGGCGGATTTTGGGGTAGAGGTGGCGGCCGAGAGACTAGAACAATCTTTCTCGGCTATTTTCCCCACTTCTCCCCCCCTGGCTTTTCCTAAGGTTGAACCGGCACAAATTCCTGAGTTAGAGTATCGCTGGTGGCGATCGCTGACTGGGGCAGTTTTTAATAATTTAGGTTATCTGGAACAATTTCCCGATTTTGAGGCTTTTTTTGGCGAACTTTACCGTCATTTTGCCACGGCCGAGCCTTGGGTCCTGTACGAGGATGTCATTCCCGCTTTAAGACTCTGGCAGATTCAGGGGATCGAGTTGGGCATTATTTCTAATTTTGATAGTCGTATCTACCAAGTTTTGGCAGAATTAGGCTTAGAATATTTTTTTCGCTCGATCACGATTTCTTCCCAGACAGGAGCAGCTAAACCCGATCCGGAAATTTTTCAAATCGCCCTGCAAAAACATGATTGTTCCCCCGCACAAGCTTGGCATATTGGCGATAGTAAAAAAGAGGATTACCAAGGAGCAAAATCCCTAGGTATAGAGGCATTTTTAATTAAAAGATCAATAGGGCTTGCTGAATAAATCTAAAAACCTTGTTGGCTAATATCTTTGGCTCTTATGGGTAAAATCCTACACCCCACACCCCACACCCCACACCCCACACCCCTACGAATAAATAGGTCAAGAGAGAAAAAGTCTTTCAGTGGGGATAGGGGACAGGGAGGGAATACAGACCCTACCAGCTAATACCTAACCCTCAAAATGCTTTAATCCCCATCGGGATTTTAGACCGATTCCTGCGATGGAATGGAAGTAGATTCTGACTGATCAGCGTTAGGGTCTGCCTCTTTGGGGGCGGCCACTTTTACCAAAGCATGACGCAAAACATCTTCTCCGAGAGTGTATCCCCGCACTAACTGCTCCACTACCGTGCCTTCGGGATGTTCATCGGTGTACTCCCGCATCATCGCTTCGTGGTAGGTGGGATCAAAGGGTTGACCTTCCGGACGCATGGGGGAAACGCCTAAACGCTTGAGACTCTCCACTAAGGTTTTATAGACTCCTTGGTAACTCTTGTGAATACCCATCTCGCCATCATTAGCCGGTTTAATTTGAGTACGGGCGCGCTCAAAATTATCCACCACGCCAAGAATTTCCATCAGGGTTTTGCCCTTGGTTTTGGTTTCCAGTTCCTCTTTTTCTTTCTCTGTGCGTTTGCGAAAATTGTCGAACTCGGCCGCTAGACTGATATAGCGTTTCTTATAGGCATCAACCTGTTGGGTTTGCTCCTCTAACTGCTGCTTGAGAGTGTCGATCTCCTCTTGTAGAAAATCGATAGTCATTCCGTCTGGAAGGGAAAATTCCTCGCTAGAGGCGGCCTTGTCCGTCACCGTTTTGGCTTCATCGGTGAGACTGGTTTCTGATTCGTTTGCAAGAGATTCAGGGGAATTAGAAAAGGATTCTTGGTTTTCGTCGAAAATTGCTGAGGTATTTGGTTCTGCACTCATGGTATACGATTTTAGTGGGGAATTTGGCAATATATGACCATTTACTGCTAATTTTGGTCTTTAAGTACCAGCTAATAATCAAGGTTTAACCCTTAATGTAACATTTTGTGGACAATATCCGTAACTAGATATATAGCAGTTTTCATCAGAATGAGGCATGGGCAAGGGGCTTAAACCCCTTGTTGGCAAAACTTGTCGATACCTCAGTAACGTGAAAAGCACTATAGGCAGCCCCGATCAATAATCAGTGATCTAGAAAAATTTTTGCTAGAATGCAATTTTCTCAGTAAAATTGGAAAGATTAAAGGGTAGTGGAGAGGTTAGGAATCGTCTATGACATTTTCTTCCAAGAAAACCCGTGCTGTTGCCCTACGCAATTACTTTTCCCCCTTTGGTAACAAGTTGGTGCAGTCGGGCTATATCGGTGCCGAGCAAATGCAACAGGCCCTGGTGGAAACACGAAAATCGGGACGATCATTAGTAGAAATATTACAAAAACTAACCGGGCGACCTTTGCCCCCAGATTTACAGCGACAGTATAAGAAAAACCAGTTATTTGAACTAAAAATTCTCTACGGAGTCGAATCTATCGACCCCGAATTGAGCGATGTGGATGGACTGGAAATAGCCAGGCTGATCGATTCTTTGATTCCGATCGATCTTTGTCGTCGCTATCGTCTCATCCCCCTGCGTCGAATCGAAGGAGAGCCGGCTTCAATTTTGATAGCGATGGTCGATCCCGACAACCTAGAGGCTACGGACGATATTAATCGTATCCTCCGCCCCAGGGAGTTAGGTTTACAGCGTTTAGTGATTACCAGCGAAGATTATGAAAGATTACTGGAAAAATTCCACTGGGCCCAACCGGAACTAGAAAGGGAAAAAGCCAGACTCGAAAAAGAAAAAGAACTGGAAAAACTCTCGGATATCACCGATATTGTCGCCAGTATTGAGGTGGTCTCTGGTGCTGACGATGAAGTGGCCGATGATCTCGGAGAAGGAGACGCTAATCAAGCCCCCGTCATCAACCTGGTCAATAAAATTCTAGCTAAAGCCCTACAGGAAGGGACTTCCGATATTCACATCGAACCCCAAGACGAATTCCTGAAAATTCGCTTTCGCAAAGATGGAGTTCTTCATCAAGCTTTTGATCCACTGCCGAAAAGAATTACCCCGGCGGTTACAGCCCGTTTTAAAATCATGGCCGAGCTCGATATCGCCGAACGTCGTCTTCCCCAAGATGGTAAAATTCGGCGGATGTATCAAGGGCGGAAAGTGGATTTTCGGGTTAATACCCTGCCCAGTCGCTACGGGGAAAAAGTCTGTTTACGGATTCTCGATAACTCGTCTACCCAGTTGGGTTTAGATAAACTAATCACCGATCAAAAGACCCTGCAAATCGTCCGAGACTTGGCCAGTCATCCTTTTGGTCTGTTGCTGGTGACGGGCCCCACCGGTTCGGGGAAATCCACCACTTTATACTCGGTGTTAGCGGAAAGAAATCACCCTGGGGTCAATATCAGTACCGTCGAAGATCCGATCGAATATTCTCTACCAGGCATCACCCAGGTGCAGGTAATTCGCGAAAAAGGCATGGATTTCGCCTCGATTCTGCGGGCCTTCATGCGACAAGATCCGGATGTGATTCTGGTGGGAGAAACTAGGGACAGGGAAACAGCTAAAACAGCGATCGAGGCCGCCTTAACCGGTCACTTGGTCTTAACTACCCTACACACCAACGATGCCGCAGGTGCGATCGCTCGTCTCGATGAGATGGGGGTTGAAACGTTTATGATTTCTGGTTCTCTGTTGGGAGTTTTGGCCCAGCGTCTGGTGCGGCGCGTCTGTACCGAGTGTCGAGTCGCCTATCACCCCACCCAAGAGGAATTGGCCCGTTTTGGTCTTTCCGCTGCCAATGAACAGGAAGTGACCTTTTATAAGGCTAATACCCTGACCATAGCGGAAATTCAACAGGCGCGAAGACAGGGTAATCTCTGCGTCAAGTGTAACGGCAGCGGTTATAAAGGTCGCATCGGTGTCTATGAGGTGATGCAGAACAGTGAACGACTACAGCAATTAATTAACCAAGGGGCAACCACCGATCGTATTAAGGAGGCGGCCGTCGATGAGGGCATGGTGACACTCCTAGCCTACAGTTTAAATCTGGTGCGCGAGGGTTACACCACCCTCGAAGAAGTGGAACGGGTGACATTTAGCGATTCTGGTCTGGAAGCGGAATTAAAAGCTAAACGGAAAAGCGGTTTAATCTGTAGTGGTTGTCGCGCCGAACTACAACCAGAATGGCTCGATTGTCCCTATTGTATGAGACCGCGATTTAGTGGTTAAGACAGTTTTTCAGTGATCAGTGATCAGGGAACTCCGGAACAGGCAAAAGTATTATGAATTTGTCTCCTGACGGAAAAGAGGGTGTGGGGTGTAGGGAAAGAAACCTCTTTCATCTGTGGGGGTGAAAATTTTTTCATCGGGACTGGCTCCTATCTCCTTTTCAGTTTTTACTTTATACGATAGATGGAGTTTAACTTATGGACTTAATGATCGAAGATTTAATGGAACAATTGGTCGAGATGGGCGGTTCCGATATGCACATTCAGTCCCGTGCGCCGGTCTATTTTCGCATTAGTGGCAAACTCACCCCGATTAATGAAGAATCTTTAACCCCGCAAGATTGTCAGAAATTGATTTTTAGTATGCTCAATAATACTCAAATAAAAGAGTTAGAGCAGAATTGGGAATTAGACTGTTCCTATGGGGTGAAAGGATTAGCAAGATTTAGGATAAATGTTTATAAAGAAAGGGGAGCTTATGCAGCTTGTTTACGCGCTTTGTCCTCTAAAATTCCTAACTTTGAACAATTAAATTTACCAGAAGTAGTCCGAGAATTATCGGAAAGACCGAGGGGATTAATTCTCGTAACTGGACAAACAGGTTCAGGTAAAACTACCACTTTAGCATCAATTTTAGACTTAATTAATCGGACTAGGCCTGAACACATTTTGACTATAGAAGACCCGATTGAATATGTTTTTCCTAATATAAAAAGCCTGTTTCACCAACGACAAAAAGGAGAAGATACCAAGAGTTTTGCTAACGCATTAAGAGCAGCTTTACGAGAAGATCCTGATATTATACTTGTGGGAGAAATGCGGGATTTAGAAACAATTAGTTTGGCAATTACGGCGGCGGAAACCGGTCACTTAGTCTTCGGAACCCTACACACTAGCTCGGCAGCGGGAACAGTCGATCGGATCATTGACGTTTTCCCCCCTAACCAACAGTCACAAATTCGCTCCATGTTATCCAATTCTTTACTAGCAGTTTTTAGTCAAACCCTAGTCAGGAAAAAAAATCCTAAACCGGGAGAATTTGCCCGGGCAATGGTACAGGAAATCATGGTGGTAACTCCAGCGATCGCTAACCTAATTCGCGAAGGAAAAGCCCCCCAAGTTTACTCAGCAATTCAAACGGGAATGAAGCTAGGAATGCAAACTATGGAACAGGGATTAGCTAATTTAGTTGTTAGCGGTGTTATATCCTTTGAAGAGGCAATTTCTAAAAGTAGTAAACCCGATGAATTACAACGTCTTGTCGCCGGGTCCGGTGCTAACGCCAAAACTAAAGCCTGGATTTAATAACAAATCCTGTGTAAAAGGGATAGGAGAGTGGGAAGTGGGAAGTTTTTTCAGTAAACAGTGAACTGATAACTGATAACTGATAACTGATAACTGATAACTGATAACTGATAACTGATAACTGATAACTGATTTGTACTATGCCTACTTTTGTCGCACAAGTTAAAAGCAGCTCTGGAAAAGTTTTCCAAGAGAAAGTTGAAGCTATGTCTCCCGATCATGCCCGAATGATGCTGAAGGCGAAATATGCTGCCGTCGGTAAAATCAAAAAAGCGGGAGGAGAGATCGATCTTTCTAGTTTAGAGTTGATGTTTGCCAGCATTTCCATCAAAGATAAAGCGGTTTTTTCTCGTCAATTTTCGGTAATGATTAATGCTGGTGTGCCGATTGTGAGATGTTTAGGAGTTTTGGCTGATCAATCCAGTAATCCCAAGATGAAAAAAGCACTACAAGCGATTAGCGCCGACGTACAGCAAGGGAGTCCGTTATCGCAAGCGATGGCCAAACATACCGAATGTTTTGATGAACTTTATGTCAGTATGATCGAAGCTGGAGAGACGGGGGGGGTACTCGATGAAGTGCTGCTCCGTCTCTCGAAACTTTTGGAAGATATGGCCCGCTTGAAAAACCAGATTAAATCAGCGATGACCTATCCAGTAGCAGTGGGAATTTTGGCGGTAATTGTGTTTTTCGGGATGACGATCTTTTTAATTCCCGTGTTTGCGAAAATTTTCACCGATTTGAAGGTGCCACTACCAGCTTTAACGCAATTTATGCTCTTTTTAAGTGGTGTGATGCGTAGTTGGTTAATTTTAATTCCGATTGTCACCATTGCTGCCACGGTTTTTTTACTGCGTCGCTATTACAAAACCCCGATGGGTCGTCTGCAAATTGACTGGTTTTTCCTTAAAATGCCCCTTTTTGGCGATTTGAATGAAAAATCGGCTGTGGCTAGATTTTGCCGGGTTTTTGGGACTCTGACGCGTTCTGGTGTCCCGATTTTGAGTTCCCTTGATATAGTTTGTAATACGGTGGGTAATCAGGTAATTGCTAATACGATCGCTGGTGCTAAGGAGGAAATTCAGCAGGGGGGAATGATGAGTTTGGCCCTACAAAAAGCCAATGTTTTCCCAGCTTTGGCCATTCAAATGATTAGTATTGGTGAGGAAACGGGAGAATTAGATGCCATGATGATGAAAGTGGCGGATTTCTACGAAGATGAGGTGGAACAGGCCGTTAAAGCTTTAACCAGTATCATTGAACCGTTGATGATGGTTGCTGTTGCGGGGATGGTGGGAACTATTCTTCTGTCTATGTACTTGCCTATGTTTAAAATCTTCGATGCCTTGGGATAAGTTTATCAGTGATCAGTTATCAGTGACTATTGCTGGTAGCTTGAAATCAGCCAGATTTTAATTTTCATCTCCTTTTATTTGATTAGGTGAATCTGTGTCTTAGGAAACTTTTGGTTGTTCAAAATTACCGGCCAGCTTTGGTTGATGATTCCTTGTAATTAGTCGATCAAGATTAGCTGACTCTCTGGGGTTAGAGCATAAAGGGAACAATTTACGATGGTTAAGCTCCTAAAATCAAACGCTGACGATGAAAATTAAGCAGCGAAATCTCTTGGCCAGAAACCCTTTCTAACATCTCGACGATATGATCGGGCTGCAGTAAAGTGCCATCATTGCGACAACTGCCCACATAGCACAAAACGGCTTGTTTGTCAACAGTTTTTAACTCTAATTCATATAATTGTTCTCGCAGATTAATCGTGACTTTTTTGCCAGATTTGGTGGTTTTTTCCCGTTCCATCACCGTTGCTTGTTTAATTGCCTCGATCCAATTTTGCCACTGTTGACAGTCAATTCCCTCACTGTTAAAAGTGAGCAAATACGCAGCTTTTTCTAACAAACGGGTGGCAGCGGGGGCATTTAAGGGAATTTCTTCCACCTGATAAACTGGTAGATCTGCGGGCAATTGTGCGCTTAATTGCTGTTTAAACCTCTCTAAATCGATCACTTTTGTCAATTCAAAATCGACAATCTCACCGCTACTGGTTGCTCCCAAGGATAAAGCATTGGCGATCGAAATGCGCGGACCAGGGTGAAATCCACCGGTAAAGGAAATGGGAATAGCAGCGCGACGGACGACGCGATCAAATAAACGCACGAGATCCAAGTGACTAACTAGGGCCATTTCGCCAATTTTGCCAAACCAAACCCGAATTCTTTGGGCGCGTTCTTGATTGGGTTGAAAATGTCCGGCAAAAGCGGGAATCGGAGGCGCTTCAATGACGATATTATGACCAAAATCGACGCTACAAACGCCACAATGGGAACAACCCTCAAAAGAACAATCGGGAACCGTTGCCGCGTCTAGAGCGCGTTTTAAGTCCTCCTCTAGCCATTTTTTATCGATACCGGTATCGAGATGATCCCAGGGCAAAGGACGCTCTAAAATATCTTTGTCTGTATCGGCAAAAATATTCCATTCTCCCTGTTCTACCTGACGATATTTCCAAGTTAAACCGGATTCTTCGATCGCCTGTGACCATGCTTGATAGGCTTTCTCTGTATTATCCCACCAAGCATCCATCCCGGCTCCCAATTGCCAAGCGCGCAGCACCACTTTCCCTAAACTTCTGTCACCGCGACCGATAAAATCTTCCATGGCCGAGATGCGGACATCGGTATAATTGACTTTTACCCCTCTTATGCCTTGGAATTCCTGTCTTAATAACTCCTGTTTGCGGATAAATTCGGCCGTGGAGACGGAATGCCACTGGAAGGGGGTATGGGGTTTAGGCGTAAAATTAGAGATAGTTAGGGTAAAATCGAGGGGTTTCCGCTTCGGTAAACGACACTCCCGACGCAACCAACGCAGGGTTTCCGCGATACCGATGACATCGACATCGGTTTCCCCTGGCAAACCAATCATAAAATAGAGTTTGACCTTATCCCAACCCTGTTCGACAGCAGTTTTTATCCCTCTGAGTAATTCTTCGTTGGTTAACCCTTTGTTAATCACATCGCGCATTCGTTGGGTTCCCGCTTCCGGTGCAAAGGTTAAACCCGATTGACGATTGCCCCCAATTATGTTAGCAATATTTTCGTCAAAGCGATCGACTCTTTGACTGGGTAAGGATAGAGATATATTCTCATTCTGGAGACGGTTTTTAATCTCCATACCCACGGCAGGTAGAGCTAGATAATCGGAGCAACTGAGAGATAATAAGGAAAATTCGTTATATCCCGTCGCTCGCATTCCTTTTTCAATCGATTCGATTACTGCTTCCGGTTGCACATCCCGCGCAGGACGGGTTAACATCCCCGGTTGACAAAAACGACATCCCCGAGTGCAACCGCGACGAATTTCCACCACTAGGCGATCATGGACTGTTTCCACGAAGGGAACTAAACCGATAGAATAGGCTGGGATAGGAGTGGCTACCCGGCGTAAAATTCTTTGCGGTACATCGTCACGATTGGGGATAACTGCACCGATTGGGGTGACATCGTAGAAACGCGGGACATATACCCCCGGAATTTGGGCTAAATCTAGTAATAGTTCTTCTTTGCTTAGATTAGCTAGTTTACCTTCTTCTAAAATTAAACCGATTTCTGGCAATAATTCTTCGCCATCACCAAGGACGATAAAATCAAAAAAGTCAGCATAGGGTTCGGGGTTAGAGGTGGCAGTTTGTCCCCCGGCAAAAATTAGCGGATAGTTACCCGCATCTCTTTCTCTCCAAGTCAAGGGAATTGCCGCTAGGTCGAGCATTTCTAAAATATTGGTGGCTCCTAGCTCATAACTGAGACTAAAACCCAGAATATCAAAATCTGTGAGGCAACGACGGGATTCTAGGGCAAATAAGGGGGTTTTTGTCTGTTTGAGTTTTTGGGCTAAATCCGGTGCGGGTAAATAAGTGCGATCGCAGAGTTGGCGGGGTTGAGCATTGAGGATATTGTAGAGGATAATATGGCCGAGGTTAGATGCCCCCACTTCGTACACTTCCGGATAGGTTAACACCCAACGAACCACCGCACTTGCCCATTCTTTATGTTTAGCACCTAACTCGTTGCCCAAATAACGCGCTGGTCGAAAAATGTCGGGGGTAAGCAGTTGGTCTAAAGCAATAGTCACGGCAATCTACCTCAGATATCGTCAGCAATGGGTGCTTTTCTACTATAGCAGCCAGAATCGAGTCAGTTATCAGTTATCAGTTATCACTTATCACTTATCACTTATCAGAGTTCAGTTCACTGATTACTGTTTACTGTTCACCGAAAATACTTCCCACTTCCCCATCTCCCTAAAATTCCAGAGGTTATAAGATAATTAAGCGACGATGAAAGAACCGTTAATTGAATTGAGAGGAGTATCGAAAAGATTCGGGGATAATGTTATTCTCGATGGTTTAGATTTAACCATTTATCGAGGGGAGGCCCTGGTAATTATCGGGCCGTCGGGAACGGGAAAATCAACGGTTTTACGGTTAATTGCGGGATTAACGGGGATAAATGCCGGAGAAATTCGTATTAAAGGCCAATTGCGTCAGGGATTGCTAGAAGATGGTCGAGAAGCGATGCGAACTTCCTTGGTTTTTCAACAAACGGCCCTGTTTGATTCTCTCACCGTCGGGGAAAATGTCGGTTTTTATCTCTATGAACAAACTAATTTAAAAAAAGCCAGAATTAGGGAATTAGTGGAAAAAAGCCTGGAAATGGTCGGTTTACAGGGAATTAGTGACCTTTATCCTTCGGAACTATCGGGGGGAATGCGTAAACGGGTGGCTTTTGCCCGCGCTATTATCACTAATCCCGATAATCCGGCCGATAATCCCGAATTACTGCTGTATGATGAACCTACCGCCGGATTAGACCCGATAGCTTCCACAATTATCGAGGATCTAGTGCGGACTCTCCATGAAAAATCGGGGTCTGCGAACACTTATGTCATGGTTTCTCACCAACAAAGTACCATCCGACGCACCGCCGATCGAGTAGTATTTCTCTATCAGGGAAAAGTGCAATGGCAGGGAGTAGTGGCAGATATCGATCGTACCGATCATCCCATGATCCGGCAATTTTTTAGCGCCAGCATTGAAGGCCCGATTAGGACAATCGTTTAAGCTAGATTAATCTAAATTAAGAACTATCGAGAATGAGAAAAAAATCATGCAGAGTTCGCGAGCTTTACGGGAAGGAAGACTAGGTTTGTTTGCTCTAGGCGGATTATTGGTCTTTGGGGCGCTCGCTATCTGGGTTCGCGGGGGGGGATTTGGTCAAAGAACCTATCAATTAATCTTCGAGTTTGCCGACGTGGAAGGGTTACAAGTCGGTGCGCCGGTGCGTTTTCGCGGGGTGAGAGTGGGAAGAATTACGAGTTTTATCCCGGGAAGTAATCAAGTGGAGGTTATTGCCGAGATCGCTTCTGCTACTTTAGTTATGCCTAGGAAGGTAACTGTTACTACCAATCTTTCCGGATTAATTGGGGAGGCAGCCATCGATATCACTCCCTTAGTTTCTTTAAGTGCTGAGGCCAAAAATCTCGACCCTCTGGGTCCCGACTGTGATCAACAGTTAATTCTCTGTAATAATACTCGTTTACAGGGGACAACAGGAACACAATTAATGTCTAGTGTTGGTCGTTTAGTGGATACTTTTACCAGTCCTGAATTTGTGGGTAATCTCAATGATGTCACCAAAAATACCGCTATAGCAGCTCAAAAAATCGCCCGTTTATCCGATGATACCTCCCAGACTATCCGTAATGCCCAAAGAGAAATCTCTCGTCTATCTTTGGAATTAGCTACCACCAGTCGCTCGGTCACTAATACGGCTAATAATGCCTCCCGTTTTGTCAATACTTTAGATAATACCGTTCAGGAAAATCGCAGTCAAATCAGCAGGACTTTTCAACAATCTTCCCAATTGGTCGCTAATATCAATGCTGTTCTCAGCGAAAATCGCGGACAAATTGTTGATACTCTCGGTAATATTAATCAAGCTAGTTTAGGTATTGGTAGTCTCGCTAATAATCTCAATAATACCGCCCTGAGGTTGAATGCAGGTTTAGATGAAATTGATACTAAACAAGTCATGCAAAATATCGAGACTATTTTGAATAATGCGGTGGAAACATCGAATAATTTACGAGAAATTACTAAAACTATTAACGATCCTGCTACAATTGTCGTACTGCAAAAAACTCTCGAATCCGCTAGGGTTACTTTTGAAAATACTCAAAAAATCACCTCCGATATCGATGAGTTAATCGGTGATCCCCAATTTCGCGAGAATTTAAGACGTTTAATCGATGGCTTAAGTAATCTGCTTTCTTCTGGGGAACAATTAGAATATAATTTGCGTATCGCTCAAACTTTGGATACCATGACCAAAGAGTTAGCTAAACAAAAAGTTTTGACCATCTCTCGACCTTTAAATCCTAAGCAAATGCAACTCTATCCCCAATTTATCGTTCAACAACCACCCACGAGTGAAAAATGACAAAATAGTACAATTCAAGCGATAGAATATGAATTATGAATTATGAATTATGAATTAGGGAGAATAAATAAAAATAATCTCCTGACTCTTATCTCCTGACTCCTATCTCCTGTCTCCTGTCTCCTGACGGCTAAAATAACTGATAACTGATAATAATATGTCGAAATCAATTTGTATTACTCTTGGAACTCGTCCCGAAGCGATTAAATTAGCTCCCGTTATTCGTGCTTTTCAAGAATCGCAACAGTTTGAAACCCATGTAGTCCTGACGGGACAGCATAAAGAAATGGTAGCGCAGGTGATGGAATTATTTGCTTTAAAAGCAGATGAAAATCTCGATATTATGCAAACTCGTCAAACTTTAACCGATATTACTTGCCGCAGTTTACGGGGTTTAGAAACAGTTTTTGAGCGCATAAAACCAGATTTAATTATTGTGCAAGGTGATACTACCACTGCTTTTGCTGCTGCTTTGGCGGCTTTTTATCAACAAATTCCTATCGCTCATGTGGAAGCAGGATTAAGAACTAATGATATCTATAATCCCTATCCCGAAGAAGCTAATCGCCGCCTAATTTCTCAACTGACTACCCTACATTTTGCTCCCACTACTTTAGCCGTAGAAAATTTACAAAAATCTGGGGTTACGGGCAATATTCACCACACCGGCAACACGGTTATTGATGCTTTATTAACCGTAGCAAAAACCGCACCAGAATGTCAAATTGCGGGCTTGAATTGGTCAGATTATCGGGTTTTATTAGCCACGGTTCACCGCCGGGAAAATTGGGGCGAACCACTACAGGATATTATCAAAGGATTCACTTTGTTGTTAGAAAAATATACCGATACAGCCCTATTATTACCCCTGCATCGCAATCCCACCGTCCGAGAACCAATACAGTCCGCTTTGGGCAATCATCCCAGGGTATTTTTAACCGAACCTCTCGATTATGCCGAGTTAGTGGGGGCGATTCAACGCTGTTATTTATTATTAACTGATTCTGGGGGCATTCAAGAAGAAGCCCCTAGTTTAGGAAAACCAGTTTTAGTATTGCGAGAAACCACAGAAAGACCAGAAGCAGTACAAGCGGGAACAGCGAAATTAATTGGTACTAATCCAGAGCAAATTTTAGCACAAGCGGGAGAATTATTAGGGGATAAAATCGCCTATGATCGTATGGCTAATGCAATTAATCCTTTTGGAGATGGACAAGCATCCCAAAGAATCCTCCAAATCGTCCAAGATTTTTTGGCTTAATCTATGACTACTTGGTTGGGTATCGACCCCGGATTAGCGATTGTCGGTTGGGCTATTCTCCGGGATAATAGTGAGTTAATGCCAATTTTAGTCGATTACGGCACGATCGAAACTTCTAAAAATCTTTCTACTGCCCAGCGTTTGATCGAAATTGAACGGGATTTAAAGGAGTTAATCGCAGAATATAAACCGGGGGAAATTGCCGTGGAAATGCCCTTTTTTAACCGGCAAATCAAGGCAGCCGGTGGAGTCCTGCAAGCCTTAGGAATTATCAATCTAGTTAGCTGTCGCGATGGGGGAATTGAACCGATTTTCCTCCATCAAGCTAGTTGGAAATGTCATCTGGGCCATGGTAGGGCCACTAAAGCTGAGGTGGCGGAAGAAATTAAGTATTTATTCGGATTGACAAAAATGCCTATTAA
Source organism: Microcystis sp. M015S2 (assembly GCF_020245945.1). NCBI lineage: Bacteria > Bacillati > Cyanobacteriota > Cyanophyceae > Chroococcales > Microcystaceae > Microcystis > Microcystis sp. M015S2. The sequence goes on along the minus strand of NZ_JADBTX010000045.1, from coordinate 6,085 downwards.
TGATGCTGTAGATGCTATAGCAATCGCCTATGCTGCTTTCAGTGGCGTTCGCAATCAAATCTCTTGAAGCAATTTGACGAAATTGGCGCAAAAATTTAGCTGACAACTAAAAGCCATCTTTGGATTTAGTATAACTCGTCCTTTTAGCAAAAGTGATCGCACCAAAGGGTTTAAGTGTGGAATTGTGATAATTGTCATCGTCAATGCTAACAAAAATATGGTATAGTTATTAAATGAGTATAAGTTTAAAATAATGAAAATAAAAGTTTCTTAAAAAAAGCGATCATCAAACGGAGTTAACCCTCAGTTAAAAGATATTGCCTATTCTATGGACGCACTGATTCCAGGCTTTTATATTTGGTTGGGTTCTTTTTGTTGGCGATTGGTGGGTAGTGATGCAGAAGAAAGTTATCCAGGAACAATACATAGTTTGGCTGGTATCAGCTTAGTTTTACCTGGTTATCTTCGTCATCGCTGTGCCTATTTTAATGGTTCTCTTTTTTAACTTTTTTATTGACCTCACCTTTGCATTTATAGTCATTTCAATTAAGATTGAGAATATCAATCCCAGAGTTCATAAGGGTTTTGTCGGTCTAGAGTGTATCAGACTTATCTGAAATGACTATATGCTTAATGCAAAGGTGAGATGTTCCCGCTTTCTGTGACCTAGAAAGTCGGACTGAATTTCGGATAGCAACGGATTTACCTTTAGTAGGGGAAGGGGTGGTCAGCAATGAAGAAATCGGGGAAATGTACCGACAAAGATGGCAGATAGAACTCCTGTGGAAGTTCTTGAAAATGCCTCTTAAACTCGACAACCTCATCACCAAAAATGAAAAGGGAATTCGGATACAAATCTATAGCTGTATTATCGTCTACCTAATTTTACAATTAATTGATATTGCGGAAGATTTTGGCAAAAGCTTATTAGATAAACTCCGCTATTTACAGAGTTTTATGTGTCAACATATCAGCTATGTACACTGGTTTAGGAAAATTGTCTATTCAATTTGAAAAATGGCGTTTTGGGGTTGTTATGTTCTTAAATGTAAAGTTTTGTTACGAGATTCAACGTTTCTGGTTCAATCTCTAGGTCTAAAGCTTGGGCAATTTGTTCTATAGTTAATCCTAAGGCCAATAAACGGGGAATAGAGTTTAATTTAGCGGTTAATGCTCCTTCCTCTCTGCCTTCCTCTAAAATATCTTGATAGATGACTGATTCTCTCATAATGTCACTCCGAAGGATTTTTTTAATCGTCTCTCGATTGTAATTTCTCGATTGCCTCGGGGGATAAATCGGTAAATCGGACGATTTCTGGGATAGAAAAACCAGCAGATAGCATTTTTAGGGCAATTTGTCGAGCTTTTTCGTCTTTGCCTTCCTCTTTGCCTTCCTCTCTACCTTCCTCTAAAGCTTCTTGATAGACTTTAGTTTCTCTTAAATCACTTAAACTAAACATTTTTTCTATCTCCTTACGGTTTAATTTGGGCAATTTATAAATGAGAATTGTCTCAATTAATTCTAGAATGTCCTGTCTTTTTAAAGACTCCTGGAATTGTTGTCTAACTTGTTGAATCAGTTCTTTTCCCTGTGCTAAGGTGTTTGGTTCCGATTCTACAATTAATTGTAACACTTTTACCCCCAGAGAATCCCCCTCATCTAACTGATTCAGATAATAACAGTTAACCCGGCCTGACTCAAAGAATTCTTGATAACGAGATTTGGGACTATTTTCAATTTCCCGATGGGGATAAATGATCACCCCTTGCCAATTCTGGCTTAACTCGCTTTGATGAAAATAGAGAAATATTTCACTAAAAAAGCGCGAGTAAAACCGTTCATCTTTTTGAAATTGTACCTCAACAAAGTAAATCGGGTCATTAAGGTTATCGGGAAGAAAGACCCCATCTAAACGAAAAGCAAGTTGTTTAACTTCTAGGGAGGAAAATTGATAATGATTGACGGTTTCAGGGGGAAGATTGAGCAAATCAAAGAAACTTTCGGGAAAAGTCTCAAAGAGACGATAGAAAATACTGTCCGTTTTCACTCAATTTTGTCCCTCAATGACTTGTGGTACTTGTTCAATCTCTAAGTCTAAAGTTTGGGTATAGGAAAGCCAGCAGATAGCATTTTTAGGGCAATTTGTCGAGATTTCTCTTCTTTGCCCTTTTCCTCTCCTTCCTCTCAAATATCTCGATTTAGAGGATTTTTTCTAAACCGTAAACGAGGGATTGCAGCTGAGTAACTTTGCGGATAGAGAGGAGAACCCCCGGCATATAACAGGAGCGATCGCTGGTATCATGACGAAGGGTATAGATTTCTCCTGGTGAACCGAAAATGACTTCCTGGTGGGCAATTAAACCGGGTAAACGCACGCTATGAATACGGATGTTCTCAGCAGTTAAACCGCCTCTAGCGCCGGGGATGGTTTCTTTTTCGGAAACTTGGGCAGGATTAAAGGTTTTACCTAATTCGGCCAGTAATTCGGCGGTTTTAATGGCTGTGCCACTGGGTGCGTCTGCTTTTTGATTGTGATGCAGTTCGATAATTTCTACATGATCAAAGTAGCGGGATGCTTGCACGGCAGCCTGTTGTAGTAAAACCATGCCAAGGGAAAAATTGGGGATAACTAAACAGCCGGTGCTGGCTTTTTCGGCAAATTCGGCTAAATCTTGCAGTTGTGCCGCCGATAATCCCGTAGTTCCCACCACGGGACGCACTCCATAGGCGATCGCACTGCGGGTATTGTCATAAACACCGTCGGGATGGGTAAAATCCACCATCACCCCTTGCACTTTTTCCTGAGTTGCCAGGACTAAAACACTCTGTAAATCGTCGAGAATCGGCACTTCTAGGGGTTCACAACCGGCCACTTCCCCCACATCCTGACCTCGAAAAGCTGGATTTCGATCCACTGCACCCACTAAGATCATATCGTCGGCACGAGCAACGGCTTTAACGACTTCCCGTCCCATTTTGCCGGCTGCACCGTTGACAACTACGGGAATCGGGTTTCTATTTTCGGTCATAGTTAATTATTCTCCTTATATGTAGGGATTATGGACTGTTGGGGTGGAGGGGTATTTCAGGGACAAAGGAAAAAACCCCAACACCTAACCGCCTTTTGCCTAATCACTGAATTAATTATCCGTTTTCTCATGCACAATGATCGAGGGGTAGTTATGATAAAATCGTGATTATTTAGGGAAAATCTCGGTCGTTAACCCTCCATCCCATGCTTAAACTGTCGTTTTTAGGGATTGGAAGAAGGGCAAAAATATCAGGCGTACAGTGTAAAAGTGAGAAGGTCTAGAGCATTCTACATTTTGCGCTGTTCCTACGTCAATGGTGCTTTGTCTGGGTGATATTTTGGCAAATGTGAGATGCACCCTTAACCATATTTTATCACCTCAAACTAATCAACTTATTATTTGGCGAGTTCTAGCAGTTGTAAAAATTAATTGCTCCCTGAATTTTGATGATAAGATAAATTTTTAGTGATCACTTTCCACGCCGACTTTAAGGGGTTTCTGTTTTCCAATGCTTTTACAGAAACGGCAACAGTATCCATACTATTTAACTGCAACAATTGATATCCTCGTGCGCTCAAGAGACTCCGAGCGGATATCCTATCGCTATCCGAAAGATGTTTATGCTCGTACAGTATCAAACTAGGCTGAAACCGATCAATATCTATCATTTTCAGTACCTCGTAATCGAATCCTTCCGTATCTATGTGGATTAAGTCTACAGTGCCAACCGAGTTCCGGTTACATAACTCTTCAAACGTTATACATTCTACTTGAGTTTTCCGAATTAGTTGTTCTAGTTCTGGGATAAAATCAATATGTTTTAAGACATGAGATAAGGAAAATGAACCGATTTGATCGTACCAAACAGGCAAGGGAGAATCTGTCTCTTCAACATAGTAGAAGTCTTTAAACCCGTTTACCTCGGCAATCGCTACATTTTCCAACTTAAATCGACCATAATCACCATATTTAGAGCGTAATCTTTTGAATACATAGTCAACGGGTTCTATCATAATTCCACACCAGCGTTCATCTAGCATAAACGAACGTAGGGGATCACCGTAGCTAGAATCGTTTGAACCTACTTGAATAAAGAAAATATGCGCTTGCGAAATGGATAAACTGTAAAGCAGTGTATCGAGCTTATCCTTAAAGATTTTGTAGCGAAGACTAGGTGATTTAAAAATGCTCCAGAACTTTGACTGTTTGTCCGATCTTTTGCCGACTAATCGAGAGATATAAGTTTTAAGTTTTGCAAGTATCATGGCTAAAAAATTATAACTTTTGCTAGAAAATATTAGGACTAACTGATTTGGTTTTGAAATAGGCTAGAGCCTTGTTAAAATATCGGTTTAATCTTCTTCTCCATCCTTCTTTCGGTCGCCATCCAGACCAATCCGTTCGATCTAAGTATTCAAAAAATTGCTTTTCTGTATTCCTTAACGGAGAGAATTTAAATTTCCAAGGTTTATCATCTGATGCAAAATGTATTAGATAAGGAGCTTCCATAACCTGATGATAAACTTCCTCGGAAAAATGACTTTCTTGCCAAGAAGAAAATTTATTAGGAAGTTGATTCCAGCGTGGATCCAGTTTCCCCCAACAGCCCGCCAAAATAGCGTTGAGACCGTCCTGATCCCAGTAACGGAGACGTCTCCCATTTTCCTCTAGATAATTAATAACTTTAAAAGACATATCGTCTTCTCGCCATTTTTTTAAATTAAGAATCATTACCCCAGAGTTAAAATATGGCGTATCTGGGGGTATTTGAAGTTCTTGATAAGTTTTTAAGCCATTTTTACTTGAGACTAGAGGACATCCCATATCTTGCACAGCAAATAAATATTGATTATCAATGTCAATTTTCCATAAATTGTTTAAATCTTCTTTCAAAATTAAATCACAGTCTAGATAAATAACTTTCTCAATCGACGGGGGTAAGAGATAAGGAATTAATAAACGATAGTAAGCGGCAATAGTAACATGACCCCAAGTCGGAAGTTTTTCCACGATTGTAAAGAACGCTGCTTCTTGAGGCTTTAGCCAGTTAAGTACCACTTCAACTTCTAATTTTTGTAGTGACCGAATCACCTTTTTTTTATTAGCATTGGTAATTCCCCCATCAATAACATAAATAAAAGCTTTCCCCTCTTTCAGGTTCTCTGCCAAGGAGTAAAGCATTACGCCAAGAGGAATTGCGTAATTGTTGTCCGCAGCACAGACGACTGTGGGTGTTTTAGTATTTTGCATTATCAACTCTTCGTGTCTTACAAGTTTAAATTCCATAGAAACAAGGTCAAAGAATCGCTTCTCTATTAGACATCTCTAAAAATTATAACCCAATTACAGCTTGCTTTTAGGCTCTGTCCTAATTTAAAATAGTTCAATGGCTGAAATGTATATCCATCTTGGCTAATTCAATTTCACCGAAAAAATATAGGACAATTAAAATCATTTCTATTTGGGTAAGTTTCTTAACTAGAAAGACTTTTAGCCTTTTAACGATGACGGCTCGCCTCCTCCGGATAACTGGTGTCGCAATGATGAGGGGAGCGGGATGAGCGAATCGGATTTGGCAAAAACTTCAGGGCGATCAGTGAGAACTACAAAAGGGCTATTATCAGTTATAGTACGAATATCCTCGGCGAGGGTAAGGGCATGATCTCGATATTTCTTCCCGACAGCTAGGGTGACGAAACAAATTTTCCTATCGATCAAACTCATAGGCTACTGTTGGTATTGTCTTGAACTGCCGCACACTCGGCGAGAATGCCCCCACACTGTACCATAGACCTATTGGTCTGTCAAGATTGAATTGAGAGATAAATCTCCCGGTGCTTCCCCTGCCCCTTCTGCTCTCCCTGCTTGTCTCCACTGATCCTTTTAAAATTGACAGAGTAAATCTATCGATTAAGTAGAGCTTGCTGAATAAATCTAAAAACCTTGTTGGGTAAGACTTTTAGACTTTTTGTCAATCAAAAAGTAGCAAATATGGGAGTGATCGGGGGGAAAATTCAGGGACTTTTTCCCTGAAAATTAGGTAATTGACCCC
>NZ_JADBTX010000044.1:0-4093 GCF_020245945.1 Microcystis sp. M015S2 | reverse complement strand
CTATAGGTCGGATTGTAAATAAGACGGAAAAAATGCTTTGACAATCGGGAAACTTCCGTTTAAAAGGAAAAAAAGCTCTACTAAATCAAGCAGAGATACCGGTCGTAACGGTAATGGATGTAACGGAAACTCCCATTGAACACCCCAAAAAGAAACAGAAAGATTTTTGGCGTTGCTGAATCAAGGTATGAATGACAACCTTGCACCCATCCAAAAGTTAGTTTGGGTCTAGGTTTTAAAAATCCCACAAAAGAAGATTCATATCTCAAATCAGCAACGCCAAAAATTCGGCGTTGCTGAATCAAGGTATGAATGACAACCTTGCACCCATCCAAAAGTTAGTTTGGGTCTAGGTTTTAAAAATCCCACAAAAGAAGATTCATATCTCAAATCAGCAACGCCAAAAATTCTACATCCCATTTTACCCGATTTACAGATGCACCGTTAGCGATTCTTTTTAAATTACTAATTGCCTTTAAAATAGAGGTTTTTCCTGCACCTGAGATACCAACTAATAAATTCAAATCTGGAAAAATATCCCAAGAATCTATACTTAATCCAGAGGATAAATCTTGATAGGATAATCTCAAAAGTTTCATAATAATACTAAATCCGTTGAGTATAGGCTACTTATGAGGATAGGCAAAAGGCAAGAGGCAATAGGCAAAAGGCAAAACGGAGAATAAATAATCAGTTTTTAATAACCAGATTTAGTATAATTAGCCACTGCCAAAACTAAAAAGGGTGAGTTAATTCTCACCCCAAGACTTTACTGCGGATCGAGTTTTAGGACTGCCATAAATGCTTCCTGGGGGACATCAACAGTTCCGATCGCTTTCATCCGTTTCTTACCTTTTGCTTGCTTGTCTAACAGCTTTTTCTTGCGGCTAATATCACCACCATAACACTTAGCTAAGACATCCTTTCTTAAAGCGGGAATATGTTCACTAGCGATAATTTTAGAACCAATAGCGGCCTGAATGGGAACCTTGAATTGATGCCGGGGAATCAATTCTTTTAACTTTTCGGTTAACGCACGACCAACATAATAAGCTTTATCCCGGTGAACGATCATCGCTAAAGCATCAACGGGATCACCATTGACCATAATATCTAATTTAACTAGCTCATTTTCCCGATAGCCAATTAATTGATATTCCATACTAGCATAACCGCGCGATCGAGATTTTAATTGATCAAAAAAGTCCGTCACCACTTCTGCTAAAGGTAACTCATAAATCAAAGCGGTGCGAGTTTTAGTAAAATAACGCATATCCTTGAAAACTCCCCGACGACTTTGACATAATTCCATCAAAGCGCCTACATAGGTTTCCGGAGTAATCATTTCCACTTGGATATAAGGTTCCTCAATTTTTTCCCGTTTTTGTGGGGAAGGTAACAAACTGGGATTATCCACTTCGACAATTTCCCCATCGGTGGTAGTGACCTGATAAACTACCGAGGGAGCAGTGGTAATTAAATCTAAGTTATATTCCCTTTCTAGTCTTTCCTGGACGATTTCCATGTGTAGCAGTCCCAAGAAACCGCAACGGAAACCAAAACCCATGGCGCTAGAAGTTTCCGGTTCGTAGGATAGAGCTGCATCGTTTAATTTTAACTTTTCCAGCGCATCTTTGAGATCGGCATACTGATCAGCATCGGTGGGGAATAATCCGCAGAAAACCATCGGTTTTGCTTCCGTATAACCGGGTAAAGGCTCTTTTGCCGGTTTAGCGGTTAGAGTAATCGTATCACCCACCCGGGCATCAGCAACAGTTTTAATCGCAGCTGCCAGATAACCCACTTCTCCCGCGTGAAGTTCATTTACCTGTACCTGTTGCGGTGATAAAATTCCCAATTCATCGATCACAAATTCTTTACCAGAAGCCATAAAACGAATTTTATCGCCCTTTTTCACCCGACCATCCATGACGCGGAAATAAACAATTACCCCTCGATAAGCGTCGTAATAACTATCAAAAATTAAAGCTCGGAAGGGTTCTTCGAGGGTATCTTGGGGAGGGGGAACCAATTGGACGATCGACTCTAGAATATCATTAATACCGATCCCAGCCTTAGCCGAGGCCCGAATCGCCTCACTACAGTCTAAACCCACCACTTCCTCGATTTCCGCCGCGACTCGTTCCGGTTCGGCACTGGGTAGGTCGATTTTATTTAAAACTGGGATAATTTCGAGGTTATTTTCCAGTGCTAGGTAAACATTGGCTAAAGTTTGCGCCTCTACTCCTTGGGACGCATCCACAACTAATAAAGCTCCCTCGCACGCCGCTAAAGACCGAGAAACCTCGTAGGAAAAATCCACATGGCCGGGGGTGTCAATCAGATTGAGAACGTATTTTTGACCATCCTTAGCGGTATAATCCATCCGTGCCGCCTGTAACTTGATGGTGATACCTCGTTCCCGTTCCAAGTCCATATTATCGAGAAATTGTTCTTTCATCTCCCGTTGGGCTACGGTTCCTGTAATTTGCAGGAGGCGATCGGCGAGAGTTGATTTACCATGATCGATATGAGCGATGATGGAAAAATTGCGAATGCGAGAAACGGGAACGTCAGTCATCGTGGTTCACTGTTGGCAAAAGTCAGGGGTTTATAAAATTTTAGATTCCTTAATTCATTGTAGAGGTAAAGTCTCTAAGGCTGGAGCAAAAGCGAAAAGTAAAAGGTAAAAAAAGCTAAACTGCAAGTATAGTCAGGGTTTTGACCTTAGCTTTCCCTCTCGGCATCCACAGGAAACTATGGTAGGCTTGATTATGGGGACAAAATCAGGCAAAGGGCAATGGCTAAGGAAAGGCTCTATGATTTGTCCAAATCGGATTACTATAGATAAACTCTTGGATGAGAATCCTCGACTGACGGGTAGAATGATAGATAGCAATCATTAATAGAGCTTATGAACGACAATGCTACACCGACTCAGCGCACGGCGGAGAAAGTTGAAATCGCTATTCACCTTGACTCGGAAGTTTTAGAACAGATTAAACACCTGACTAACGATCCTAGTCGCATTATCGAAACAGCGATTAAACAGTGGCTAAGAGGAGAGAAACAACCAGATGAGGACTTAACCCGTCATCTTCGACGCAATCCCCCCGTACCACCCAAAGGGGAATGGAATGACTAAGATTTTTCAGTCTCTAATAGGTTATTTCCCGACGGAGAGACTGAAATATTTTCTTAGGTCAACCATTGATGGTAATTGAGATTTTTTCCCCAACTAAGCTAGTCATACTAAATTCGTTGAGTATAGGCTAGATATCAGGACAAGCAAAAGGGGGAATAGATAATCAGTTTTTAATAAACGGATTTAGGATCATTTTGCTTGGGTACTGACAGGAGGAACAAAACTGATGCAGATAGAAATTCAAGGAGCCGATGCTATCAAAGTTGCTCAGGATATCCTAGATATGGAAGGGGTGCAAGGCAGCTACGAAGTTATCTCTGAAGTGGAGAGAGAGGGGGAGCATCCCACTTTTGCAATAAGCAATTGTACTTAGATGCGAAATACTTATATGGCAAGCCTTTTCGGGAGTTCATAGATTTTCAACGGTTCTCTAAATTGTGTGATTGGAACCAGAATCGTTATTACAAAAGCCTTCTTACCCTTCTGAGCATTTATACTCATTACATAATTGGGATGCTCCCAGAGAGAGGGAACCCTTGCCACCATCGCCACCATCATCGGCATTATTAGCGGAACAATCGCCATCGCTGAGAAATTGTACCAATTAAAGCAAAAAATTGACTCTCCTGAAACCCCGAAGATCGAACGGGTGTTAATTGTCAGCAAAAACGGCGATCGCCTGATGCTCAAAGATGCTACCCTAGAGCAACTACAAAAACTCTTGGAACAAGAAAAATCATCAGAAAAATGGGTTTGAAACCCCGTCCTAAAAGCTATCCCTTATAGGGATCTTTCTTAACAATTGTTTCAGTAAGCACTCCAACCCTTATCCTGACTTGATTTCAGTTTTTTCTTTGTCAGTAAGGGTGTCAACAAGGAATATTACAAATTGTTAACCGAGTCTTGAAAGCCTTGTGCTACAAAGGTTTGAAATGTTAAGAAAGATGT
>NZ_JADBTX010000043.1:0-29596 GCF_020245945.1 Microcystis sp. M015S2 | reverse complement strand
TTGATTTCAGTTTTTTCTTTGTCAGTAAGGGTGTCAACAAGGAATATTACAAATTGTTAACCGAGTCTTGAAAGCCTTGTGCTACAAAGGTTTGAAATGTTAAGAAAGATGTGACTAAAGGACAGCTTATCAAGGGGGGCTAGGGGGGATCGAACCTAAAATCCATTTTTAATTTAATTATAACCAGCTACTTATATAATAAAAAGTATCTCCAGAGAATGATTTTTCCTGTCTCTATGCAACACCCCTCTCTGACTCGCTTTGAACCTGCGACTACTCTTGATGAAATCCATTTAACTATATCTCCTGAACCCCTATTAACTCAGAAGGAAATAGATGCTTTTTATCGAGAAGAAATGAATAAGGTGAGAGGGGAAGATAAAATTCAGCGTCTAAAATTAGGGTTAACACGGGTCATAGATACGCAACAATATTACAAAGCCTGTTTAATGGGACACACGGGGGTAGGCAAATCGACAGAATTAACTCGTTTAATTAATGATCATGAGATTAAACAGCATTTTGAACCCCTGCGATTTAGTGTTTTAAGTGAACTCGATGCGATTAATTTCAGTCCCCTTGATGTATTTCTCTTTATGGTGGTGGAAATTGTTGAGAAAACCGCTCAAATTTCTCGGCAGCCTAGTAGTCAAAATTTACAAAAGCTTTGGGATTGGTTTAGTTCTGAAGAATTTACCCGCAAGGAAACCAGAGAAAGTCAAATCAAAATGGAAGCAGGAGCGGGAGCAAAAGAAGATTCTCTCTGGAATAAAATTCTCGGACTTTTTGCCTCTCTCAAGGGAGAATTCCGGTTTGCTTCTTCGCGAGAGAAAAAAGTTGTTGAATACCGTCTTTCCCGTTCCAGAGATTTAATTAATATTGCTAATCAACTCCTGAAAGAATGTAATCAGAACTTACAGGAAACTATGCAGAGAAGCTGGCTAATTATTGGAGAGGACTTCGATAAAGCTGGTGTTTCACAGGAAGCGGTCAGGGATTTATTTTTAAACTATTCTAATATTTTCAAAGATTTAGACATTCACATTATTTTTAATATTCCGATTGGATTATATAATTCATCTCCCGGGATTAACCTCACTTTTGACCATAATCTCCTGATTCCCGATACTCCAGTTTTTTGCCAAAAAGATCATACTCCCAACCAAAAAGGACGGGAAGCAGTGAGAAAAGTTTTAGAAGCAAGAGTTAAATCTAATTTATTTGAAGATGGACAAATAGAGCGGGTTATTATTGCCTCCGGTGGCAATATCAGAGATTTATTTTATCTGGTTAGAGAAGCTTCTGATGAGGCAATTGTCAATAAACAAAATCTGATCATGTCTAGTCATATTAGCAGAGCAATTCGCAGTTTAAGAACAGATTATGAAAGACGTTTAGGCCAAAATCCTTATGATACCGATCATGTTAGTTATGGGGATAAGGTTTTATTGTTAAAACGAATTTATGATGCTGATAAAGAGGCACAAATTCCCAATGAGATATTATACGCTTTATTAAATGATCGAGCGATTCAAGAAGTAGATGGAGACGGGGAAAGATGCTTTATGGTACATCCCCTTGTGGTTGATATTTTAAATGCTCAAGGTCATATTCCTACTGCTCCCGATGGAGGTGTCCCCGGTGGTACATCAAGTTAATCAAACTAATCAATCGGAGTTAGAACTGGGTACTATTGCCCATACAGCAGCTCGTTTGCTATTATGGGGACGAAGACCATCTAGAGGTTTAGCTAGGGTGGAATTTTATGATAAGTTTTCCCGTCAGCAAGTAGTTAGAGAATTAGAGAATAAACTGCAAGAACAAGGCATTATTTTTCATAAAATTGTCTTACCAAGATGGGAAAAACCCTCTTTTGTCTTGAACTTCTTGTTAACACAATTGGCAGAATTGGAGTCGGGAGTAGTATCAATTACTGGTTTTGAAACCGCTTTTAGTTCTGATGTTTCCCTAGTAGATGCCTTGCAATTAATTAATTTCAATCGAGAAAATTTAGCTCGTTTTAATCTCCGACAAATTTGGTGGATGACCCATGATTTTACTAACAAAGTTATTCGGTTTATGCCAGATTTAAATTCTTGGTTTTTCCTGCGGTTATCTTTAACAGAAAATTCAACCCAAGCTACCAACTACAATCAGCTATTTACCGATAAAAATACCGTTAATGATCCCTATAATTTACCAAAAACAGCAGTTAACTTTGTTGGTAGAGAACAGGAATTATCCCGGATTAATCAAGCTTTTCAGCAATCTTCCCCAGTGGTTTTAAGTGGGATGGGAGGTTCGGGAAAAACTGAATTAGCTTTACAGTATGCTTGGCAACATAAAGGGGATTATCCTGCGGGTATTTGTTGGATAAATGTCCTTAACAGTGACCCCGGTTTGGCTATTTTATTTTTTGCCAGAGAATACCTAGGTTTAAACATCCCCAATCAGGGAACCTTAAGTGAACGAGTGCGTTACTGTTGGCAAAATTGGCCCGAGGGAAATGCTTTAATTATTTTTGATGATGTGCGTGACTACGACCAAATTAAATCTTATCTACCACCGGTAAAAGAATCTCGTTTTCGGGTTTTAATTACAACTCGCTTTAGTTACTTAGGGGTATCGCTATCAACGATAAACTTAGATGTTCTCACAGCAGCGCAAGCTTTAGATTTACTGCAAACCTACTTAGGAAAAGAACGTCTAACCGCAGAGTTAGAGGCAGCCAAGCAACTTTGTCAGTGTTTAGGATATTTGCCTCTAGGATTACAATTACTAGGCAGTTTTCTGAAACAAGCAACTACTGAAACTTTGGCAAATACCAAGGAAAAATTCCCGAAAAAAGGCTCGGAATATCTCAACTCTGATAAGGAGGAAGTCCGCAGTATTAAAACAATTCTGAATCTCAGTTGGCAGCTGTTAGAAACACAAGCACAAAAATTAGCTCTGTGTCTCAGTTTATTTGCTTCGGCACCTTTTCCCAAGCACTTAATTATCAGTTTATTTTCTGATGAAGCTAAAGACGAGATAGAAAAATGGTTAACCGATAGCTTGGTTAAGCTTAATTTGCTGAAATCTTTAGGCAATGAATGGTATCAACTCCATCCCCTCATCCGTCTTTATTTACGGGAAAAATTAGAAGGTTCCGAGATAGCCAATACCGCAAAAAGTCGTTATTGTACAGTGATGACAGATACATCGAGAACAGTCCCCCAAACTCCTACTCTAGATATTATTCAAAATCTGACTCCCTTAATTCCCCATATTGAACAAGCTGTCAGGGAATATCCAGAATATATCGCTGATGAGGATTTAGTTTGGTCTTATACGGGTTTAGCTCGTTATTATAATGGACAAGGATTGTATGCTATTGCTGAACCTTACCATCAAGCTTGTTTAACCGCAACTCGAACCCGTTTAGGAGACAATCATCCCGATGTGGCAGCTTCCCTCAACAATTTAGCAGGATTGTACGATTCCCAAGGCAGATACCCAGAAGCAGAACCTCTCTATCTAGAAGCATTAGATTTGAGAAAACGACTCTTAGGAGACAATCATCCCTCTGTGGCAACTTCCCTCAACAATTTAGCAGCATTGTACTATTCCCAAGGCAGATACCCAGAAGCAGAACCTCTCTATCTAGAAGCATTAGATTTGTATAAACGACTCTTGGGAGACAATCATCCGGATGTCGCAAATTCCCTCAACAATTTAGCAGGATTGTACTATTCCCAAGGCAGATACCCAGAAGCAGAACCTCTCTATCTAGAAGCTTTAGATTTGTATAAACGACTCTTAGGAGACAATCATCCCGATGTGGCAAATTCCCTCAACAATTTAGCAGCATTGTACTATTCCCAAGGCAGATACCCAGAAGCAGAACCTCTCTATCTAGAAGCATTAGATTTGAGAAAACGACTCTTAGGAGACAATCATCCCCATGTGGCACTTTCCCTCAACAATTTAGCAGCATTGTACTATTCCCAAGGCAGATACCCAGAAGCAGAACCTCTCTATCTAGAAGCGATTAATATTGCTACCCAAGCATTAGGGGAAAATCATCCCCAAACCCAAACCGTTTATCAGAATTATCTGAGGATGTTATCGCAATTACCCGAAGCAGAATTAAGACAACGGTTTCCTCTTCCTCATCCGTTGAACCCAAAACCACCTCGTCCCCGAAAACAGCTATTAGGAAGATTGATACAAGGGTTTCTGATATTGTTAATTTTACCCTTTTATAGCCTCTGGTTAGGCTTGCGGTGGTTGCTGAGGAGACTGGGTTTCTAAGGAAACTTCAATGGAGAGTATTTGATGCTTGAAAAGAGGGTCTGCATACGCACGGATTTTCCATTATGAATATAATATCATGTCAAGGGGCTTTTGTCAAGAGAAATTTTGACAACATCCAGATTTAGTAAAACGTAGTTAGACAGCAAAAATTTCTGTTTTAACTTCAAGCTAACAATCCTTCGTAACCCACCACCAATCATCGACTATGATTGGAATGATTGAATGATGGACTATGATGGAATTAATCACTGATAACTGATAACTGATAACTGATAACTGATAAAGCTATGACACTCAAAGAACAACTAATTAAAGAAATCGAGCAGACACCTGACACCCTTTTGACTGAATTACTTGACTTTTTGCTCTTTATCAAAGAACGACATACTGCAATAGAAATTACAGAAGAAGAGCAAGCTAACATAATCGCTTCTGAATCAGCTTATCAAGCAGGAGACTATCTAACCCTCGAAGAATATGAGGCAACTCAAGCGTGAACTACAGAGTTATTATTCCGAAACCAGTTCAAAAACAACTAAACAACTTACCCAAACAACAACGCGAACGCTTAATTACTGCCATTAGACTACTTACCGATACACCTCGTCCTAGCGGAGTCAAGAAACTCAAAGGATATGATGACACCTACCGAATTAGAATAGGAGATTATCGCATCATTTACAAAATTCAAGATCAAGAAATGCTGATTATCATATTGAGTAGTATTCATCGAAAAGATGCTTATTGAACCTCTCAGTAGGTGGGTGGAGTGAGAACTATAAAACTATGTTGTCGCAACTCCGGCAAGCAGAATCAGGATGAGTTAGAGTTTAAATGCTTGGGAAAATAGGGCTTGTAGGCGCACGGATTTTCCATTATGAATATAATATCATGTCAAGGGGCTTTTGTCAAGAGAAAAATTTTTTGACCCGGAAGGAATTCAACCTAGATAAAAACTGAGGATCAGAGCCACTAAAAAAGTCATTAACAGGCATAAAATTCCGAAATAAAGGACGATTTTAGGACGGAAAGCTGATAGGAGGAGGATAAAAGCTTTAATATCAATGAGGGAAGCGACCAGTAAAAAAGCTAGAGTGGAACCCACGGACAGATTAGTAATTAAAGAACCGGGGACAAAAGTGCTAAGACTGGCATTAACAGCGAGAGTGAAACCAAAAAACAACTGCACGAGAATTTGAGTAGCGGGAGTATTCCCCCAGGCAATTAATTGACTCTGAGGTAATAATAACTGAAAGATACTAGCGATCGCACAGCCAATAATTAATAATCCCCCTAATTCCAGTGCTTCATCGATAAAGTTATCGAGAAATAACTGCACAGAAATTGGCCAAGCTTGCCTATCTCTAGTTTTATACTCATAAACAAGACTGCCGACTCTTTGTAGGGGTTGACTGGCTGCTTCCTCCGGTAAAAAACTCCCAGAAAGAACTAAACTCGATTCTAGGGGAATTTCGCTATCGGTGCGGAGTTTTTCCCGATAGAAACTAAAGAGAGTACCGATAAAAATTGCCATTAACCAGACCGAAAGCGATCGATAGAAGAAAACACTAGAATAGCTGAAAGTCTGCCAAGTTAGCCAAAGAGTGACGATATTTAGGGTAGGTGCAGCGGTGAGAAAGCTAAACACCACCCCTGGGGGTACTCCCTCTAATAAGAATCTTCTAGCGACGGGAATCGTGCCGTATTGTCCGACGGGTAGGATTAATCCGATTGTACTGCCAACGATCGCTCCTAACAGTCGATTACGGGGAAATATCGCCGCTAATCGCTGTTTATTGACGAAAACCAGCAAAAAACTGGAAACGGCTGCCCCGAAAAGTAAAAAGGGAAGCGAGGTCAAGACTAAACTAAGAAAAAAAGTAACAGCGATAGAAATTTGATTCATGAATAGGGTTCAAGATCGGAAGCTATCCTACAAAATAGCAGATAAGGTAAAAAGTAAAAAGATCGGTTTTCGATGCAACAATAGGTTAGTTTGTTGAAATCAACAATTAAAAAGAACGTAAAGCGATTAATTGTGCCTCAGCTTTATGAAGGGATTCTAACCATTCTTTTTCGGGATCGCTATCGGCAACTATTCCCGCTCCCACTTGTCCCCAAACGGTGTTTAAATTCCCTTGAGCAGTCATTAATAGGGTACGGATGAGAATATTCAAATCTAAATGACCCCGTAGGTCAATATAGCCACAGGAACCATAGAATAAATTGCGTCGCATCGGTTCCAATTCTTCGATAATTTCTAGACAACGAACTTTCGGACAACCGGTAATTGTTCCCCCGGGGAAAAGAGCTTTAATTAAATCAATAGCATGATACTTTTTATCTAATTTTCCTTGAACATTACTGACCAAGTGCATAACGTGACTATAACGCTCGATCGTCAGTAATTCATCCACATAAACCGATCCCCATTCACAAACTCTACCTAGATCATTACGTTCTAGATCCACTAGCATAATATGCTCGGCCTGTTCTTTTTTATTAGTTAATAGTTCCTCGGCTAATTGTTGATCGAGTGCCTCGGTTTTACCCCGGGGACGAGTTCCAGCGATTGGTCTAGTGCTGGCTATTCCTCTTTCTAATTTCACCAATCTTTCGGGAGAACAACTAATCATTTCTCCCCAAGGGGTACGCCAATAACTGGCAAAAGGAGAAGGGTTAATCTGTTGTAAACTGCGATAAATTTGCCATCCTTTTGCCTTAGTTGTGCTTTGAAATCTTAGGGATAAATTTGCTTGAAAAATATCACCTTTTCTGATATAGTCTAAGGCTTTTTTAACAGCTTTTTCGTAGTCGAGTTGAGAAGTATAAAAGATTAAGGGAGAGGGATGGGGATCGATAAACTCAAAATCGGGGTTAGTGGTTAAAGATTGTTCGTATTTATCTAAATCTTCAGGTTTAGTGGCAGCTAACCAGAGAATTTGTGCTTGGTGATCGAGAAGGGCAAAACTATCTGGTTCATACCAATAAGCGACGGGAAAAGGGAGACTATCAGCTTTCCTGTCGGGTAATTTTTCTATTTCCCAAGCTAAATCGTAGCCTAACCACCCCAACCAACCACCATGGAAGGGAAGATGATCGGGAAGATGATCACATCGGGGTTGGGGGAGTAAACTGCTTAAAAAGGGCAAAATTTCGCCCAGTGCGGGGGTCCAAAGCTGACGCGGGGAACCAGCACAAAGAGAGTAACGGGAGAGGGAATTACCCGGATAGGGACTTTCTAGTAAGGTAGCGATCGCATCTTGGGAGAATAAGCAGGCAAAAACCTCGGAACCAGTGCGCTGATGCAGAGGAAGCGATCGCCAATGCCATGCTAAAGGTTTTTGCATCTAAAATCGCGGGCCAAAATAGCTGGGAAATTGGGTATAACTAGGGTTTTGGTGTTAGTTGTGGGGGAGTTGATCTTTCCTATCTGCTAACACCTATTATCTTAGTCCTAAATGTTTGCTGCTTCCTAATTATCCCCGATAATCGAGGTCAATTTCTTTAGAACCGCCGCGCTGTAATTGGCCTAATAATTCCCCTAACTGACTCCAAACCAAACCACCAATAAAGATAGTCATCGGGAGAGAGATAGCGTAGGCAACCCAACCATTGAGAATAAATATATCTAATCCCGAGGCCAGGAAAAGACAGATCCCTACACAAATACCAATAAAAGGAATTTGTAAGGAACTGGATTTTAAAAGATTTTGATCGTCTGAACCCTTATTTTTATACCAATTGTTAACCACTTGCTTGAGACTAGCTTCAAAAGCGGCCCCGCAGGTAATACCGATAAATAAACCGGCAACAACCAGAAAATAGGGCGGTTGGGGCAGAAAATAATAATCCATAGAAAAAGTGATTAACCGATGATGACCTTAAACACTTTAACGCGAACTGGTTTCTCGCGGAAGGACAGCGGCCACACCTTGGGAGGATAATTCCCGAAAAGCGCTCATGGCCACATCCAAGAGTCGCCGCGGTTGCAATTCTCCTTGAATTAAACCCCAGAGACGTTGCACTTCGGCCGTGTGGAGACGGTCATCTTCCGTTAAAGCTAATAGCAATTGACGACGCAGATAACGACCTTCTTCCGAGAAAAGAAAAGTGATGCCTAATTGCGCGGTGGGCAGTAAATCGAAGTTACTTTCCGATCGAGCCATTGTAATCATGTTTTCTAGGCGTTGCCACTGAAATTTACCGTCTTTGAACAGTACATCCAGTAAACGCCGGCGCAGTTGGGGTGATTCCCCGGTCAGGAGACGTTTAGCGACGTAGGGATAGGCCACTTGGACGATTTTGAAGTTAGGATCGAGGGTGAGGGCTGCCCCTTCTTGGGTGACGAGGGAACGAATAATCAGGGCGAATTTGGCGGGAATCCGGAAGGGATATTGGTACATCAATTCGGAGAAATCATCGGTAATAGTGCGGAAATTGAAGTCACCGACCCTTTGACCGATG
This sequence comes from Microcystis sp. M015S2, assembly GCF_020245945.1. NCBI lineage: Bacteria > Bacillati > Cyanobacteriota > Cyanophyceae > Chroococcales > Microcystaceae > Microcystis > Microcystis sp. M015S2. The sequence goes on along the minus strand of NZ_JADBTX010000043.1, from coordinate 20,833 downwards.
GCATTGCCTAAAACCCGTTCTAGAGCCGGAATAATTGGTTTTATATCCGTTTCTGGGGTTAAAAATCCCAGTTTGACAAAGTTGGCGGCTAGGTTTTCGTAGTCTTTGTTAATTAAATCGACGACGCAACTAGCGAGGGTTTCTTTAGTTTCCTCCTCTAACTGGTCCATCATGCCAAAATCGATATAGGCCATGCGACCATCAAAGGTGGCGAAAAGATTACCCGGATGGGGATCAGCGTGGAAAAAGCCGTGTTCGAGGAGTTGCTGTAATCCCGAGGTTACGCCGATTTTAACGATACTATTGGGGTCTAATCCTAAAGCTTTGATGTTCTCGGTATCGGTGAGTTTATAGCCATCAATCCATTCCAGGGTGAGGACGCGGCGACCACTATAACGCCAGTAGATACTGGGAACTTTAACTTCGGGGTTATTTTGGAAGTTGGTGGCGAATTTTTCAGCGTTGCGACCTTCGTTTTGATAGTCGATTTCCTCAAACAGTTTGGTGCCGAATTCATCGACAATCAGGGTGAGGTCGTGGCCGAGATTGAGGGGTAATAAACGACCGAATTTTTGGGCAGCCCAGCGCATTAGGTATAAATCGAGGCTTAAAAGCGACCGCAGCCCCGGTCTTTGCACTTTAACGGCTACTTCTTCGCCGGTGGGTAGAATAGCTTTGTAAACCTGTCCTAAACTAGCGGCAGCCACGGGGGTGGGGGATATTTCTCGATAGGCTTTTTCTACAGGCATCCCCAATTCTGTCTCGATAAGGGCAAAAGCGATGTGGTTATCGAAGGGGGGAAGTTGGTCTTGCAGTTTAACTAATTCGTCTAAAAAGTCTTTGCGAACGAGGTCGGGACGGGTAGAGAGAGCTTGACCGACTTTGATGAAGGTGGGACCCAAACGGGTGAGAATTTGCCTAAGTTCGCTGGCACGCCTGTATTTATTGGCTTCTTCTTGCTTTGTCCATTTGTCCCAGAGGAGACTGAGGAGAAATAATCCTAAAGACCAAATAATCACGAAAGCGCGACCGAACAATTGCCAAGGTTTGTAACGGTATTGTTGAGCGATCGCTTCTGCACTGTAAGGAGTGAACTGTGTTTCTTCTCGTTTCCGGTCAGTTTGACTGTCTTGATGCCGACTCACTAGCTAATCTCTATATATCTTACACCACTTGATATTGTATCTAAGTTCCTGACATCAGTATACAAAACTACACATTATTTAATAATTGTTATAATTCCCAGAGAAATCATAAGTATTTATGGATGGACTGCCGGGGAAATTTTCGGCTAGTGGATGTCCTCAAGTACCTGATGGATATTTTCAACAAGCTGTTCTATAAAGTTAACGGCATCATTAACCATATTTTCATCGATATTCCAGCGACTACCAATACCATAACTCGGGTCTATATCAGCTTCATGGGCGATTTTATTCCTTCGATCAACAATTGCGCTAAGTTGGCTTTTAATATCTTTGGCTGGTTTATAGCGGTAAGCGCTTGAGTGAGATACAGACCAAGCTTTGCCTAGCATGGTTTATAGATCGTGACACTGTACCTCATACGACTGCACACCGCTATATTTAGTTTGCTGGCCACTTCTTTCCACAATTCCTTGGCTGAAATTAGTCTAATGGCATCCGCTATCTTGTTCGGTTGTTGATAGCTTTCATAGCTGAGTTTTTCTCTAATTTCAGCCTCTAGCCAATGATTACTATTAAGTTTGTTGGTGAGGAGATTTTCAATCATTGGTAGTACCTCGGAAATTGAGCGAGATTCTTGACCAAAAAAAGAACCGTAGTTTTGTTGAATTTCGTTCTCTAACCAAGAGCCAATACTAATAGCTATCAATCGTTCTTGTCGTGCGCCATTCAAGGAGACTTTAAAACGAGAAAAGGCAGAGGGTTCTGAACGTTGGCCTCGATAAATTTCTAGCATTCCTAGAGTAACCACTTCGTGAATATAATAATCTAAAGCGCTCACAGTCAGGACTAAAGCGGCTCTGAGGATATCCGATACATCTGGGGCGGGAGTAGTCTGAGATTTGAGAGAATTGTGGATAGCGATTAAGTCACGAACGCGAGCAATGCTAAGGCGAAATTGTTCAATTGCTAACTGCATAAATCTCGGAGGTAAGACCGATAACTTTGTCTGCCAATTCAGCAAAAATCTTCTTAAAGTCTTCTTGTTTTTCTTGAGCTTTATCCAATACTTTACCTTGCCATTTAGCCGAGCGCAATTGTTCATCAGTTAACGCAAAAACAGGCCGTTGATGTTCTTGGGATAAAGCAATAAGACTATTAAAATTAGGGATTTTTACTAGAGTACAGCAGTCTGGTACACCATTCTCATTGTACATCGAATCAGGTAACATCATGGCATTTTTTTTTAGGGCTGGAATCATTTTATCGCTGATATTTTCCTCGATTGTGTTAATCCATTTTTGAAAAGCTTGTGTTTCTTTCCTCCGAATAATTCGATAGTTCTGAACAATAGTTCCCAAAAAATGTAGGTTAACTTCGGGGAAGGGATAGTTGGCTGTTTTGAGAATTGGTAAAGCACTAGCTGCCTTGGCCCATTGATACCACTTAGGCAAGATTTTAGTTAGAGAATCGATAGCCATAACTGAGAAAAAATCCGCTGCGGTTGGCACAATAAAAAAGTTACTGGTCATCAGTATATTTTGATTGATTGACCCCAAACTGGGACTCATATCGATTAAAATATAGTCAGCTTGAAATCTTTCGGCAGTTTTGTCTAATAAATATGTAATCGCACCGGGGAGATTTTTTAAAGCCTGAATTGACCCACTAAGTTCTTGAGCAATACCTAGGGTAACTTCATATTCAGCTAATCCCACATGACCAGGCAGTAAAAATAAGTCATCACGACCATCAATAGGAATACAGTCCACAGCTTCGATTAATCTCGGTTGAGACTCAAAAGCAGGTGCTAAAGCTGTTTTAATATTAGAGTAAGTATTGTAGATGGCTTGTAGTCTTTCCTCCCTATCTTCACTTTCATTAGTCAAAGCCATACCAGTTAAGTTACATTGGGGATCGGTATCGACAATAATTACTCTTTTGCCCTTCTCAGCAAGCATCCAACCAAGGTTAAAAGTGGTTGTAGTTTTGCTCACTCCACCTTTATGATTAAAAAAAGCTATTTTTTGCACCATGGCATTAATTATATTTGAAGATTGTTGCCTTTGGTCATTATTGTAACATCAGTGTGGAGATTTTGCCATGATTTCTAGGCTAGAATCAGAGTTTCGGATTACTCGTTTTAATGCCTAGCAATTAAGGAAAAATTGCGCCATGGTTTCCACCCTAACACCCCCAACCAGATATTTAAGCAATTTCATCGGGATTAATGCCCAATTCTCGCAGCTTTTGGGCTAATTTTTCCGCCCGTTGTTGTTCTCTTTCTTTGGCTAATCTTTCCTGTTCTTTGGCTAATCTTTCCTGTCGGGCTGACTCTTGAGGGGTGGGAACCAATTCACCCGATTCGGTGAAATAGCGCAATTTATTGGCAAAAATCCCTAAATATAATCCTAGTTGCTTACTCCATAAATAACCGTTTTTATTGGGGGTAATCGGTTGGTATTGTCCCTCGATTAAAGTGAATCCTTGCCATTCTAAAGTATTGGGATCAAACAAAAAATACTCAGGAGTCCGGAAAGTATGCTGATATAGTTCCTTTTTGGCTTTTCTGTCCACATTAGCGGTGGAATCGGAGAGAATTTCGATGATTACATTGGGATATTTACCCCCTTCTCCCCAGACGACCCAACTTTTCCTGGGACGTTTCTCCGTATCTAAAACCACGAAAAAATCTGGTCCACAAAAATCTCGCTGTTTCAGTTGTCTTTCGTTATAATAAATAGTCAAATTGCCCGAGGCATAGTAATCGTTTCTATCTTGCCAGAGCCAATCAAGACAAGATAATAATAAAATAATTTGTTGTAAATGCAGATCACTTTCCAAGGGTGGTTCATCACTCCATAAATCGGTGGGAGGACAGACAATATCGGTAGCAATATCTAGGGTTGTCATCGTTTATAAACCCATTGAGTCAATTTGGGGTGATTCTAGCAACAAGCCACAATCAATACACTTATATTATAAGTCCGATCGTTTTGCTTGGGGTACATCTCATTTTTGTAAATCGACTAAGTTGCGATTTTTAAGGGGAAACTTTCTCCTAAAATCGGCCGTTACTTTCGGTTTTATCACTCAATCCAAGCTTTTGGGGGGTTCTACCCCCCAAACCCCGGAGCGCATTAGTTTTTCGGTGAGATGCTTACACGCGATTGTTCATATTTTTGTACCAATTTAATAGTCACTGATAATTGCTGATTGTCGGTATTTCTGCAAATGTGGGATGCAGCCCTTAATCTTCCGCTCGGTCCTAGGGAGATTTTTGTCAAGTCTGAACTCGAATTACTTAACAATTCGGTGAAGGTGAATCAACGAAATCCGTCAAGCTTTATTAAGGGGGATTTGCCCTCAATTCCCTTAGTTGAAGGACTTATAAAAACCAGAAAAAAGCAACTAAAATAACAGTGAGAGTGGCGGCAAAAATGAGAGCATATTCAATTTTCTTATTTATAATACCAATAACCACAACTAGGGTAATTGCCAGAAGAAACACACCGATATAGACTAGATCTTGACTACCTGAATTAACTAAATTATTATTTAAAGTCGGTGTGGGTGTGGGAGTTTGTAGAATTGTTGATGAGAGACTAATCGTGGAGGTAATGAACATAAATATTTATGACTACCATAGAACTAATTTTATACAGTAAACCGGACTGTCATCTTTGCGAAGGGTTGCTAGAAAAACTAGAAAAAATCCGTCAACCGGAGTGGCAGTTAGAAATTAGGGACATTACCAGTCGAGAGGATTGGTTTAACGCTTATCAGTACGAAATCCCCGTTCTCTGTCAAAAACTGGCCACGGGGGAAAAAATCCTTCCTCGTCTTTCCCCCCGGGCAAATGCCGAACAATTGGCCCGTCTTTTAGCCAATAATTTAACCTAGGGGCTAATTACCCGGACTAGGACTAGGGACCGGACTAGGAGAGGGAGAAGACTGGGCGACTGGTTGCGGTTTGGCTGCGGGTTGAGTTTGATACCATTTAAAGTGTTGGTAGGCCGTGCGCGATATTTGTTGAATCAGAGTCCTAGCGTTACTATCATTGTGAGGACGTTTCACCATCACTGCCCCTAGATAGCGTTTGCCGTTGGGCATATCAATAATCCCCGCATCCCCTAACATCGAGCCAATATCACCGGTTTTATGGGCAATATCGGCGGCTTTCTCGATACCTTGCGGCAGCAGGGTGCGAGTGCGCGTTTCCTGCATAATATTCAATAGACGATCGCGGGAACGTAAACTGAGTAATTCCCCTTGATTAACTTTTCCTAAGATTGTCACCAAATCTCTCGGACTTGTGGTATTGGTTCCTTCCAAGTCTGGTAAAGGGTTATTAATTACCGTACTGGTCAAACCCCAAGCTTGAAAACGCTGATTAAGAGCCTTTTTGCCGCCCATGCGCTTGATTAACATATTAGTAGCGGTATTATCGCTAATTACGTTCATTTTAGTGGCGGTTTCTAGGGCAGTATAGGTTTTATTCAATCCTAGATACTGCATATCCCCAGACCCACTGGCCAGGACATCCTTACTGGCCACAAGGGTTTCATCGAGACGAATTTTCCCCGCATCCACATCTTCAAAAAAGGCCACCAGAATCGGGATTTTAATCGTACTAGCGGCGGAAAAAATAGTATCTCCGCGAAAATTAGCGTAAGCACCGTTATCGAGGTCAATAAATAAAGCTCCCGCCTGTAATTTCGGATATTTGACCGCTAAAGCCTGTAATTTCTGGTTGAGGCTGCTGAGATTTTCGTTTAAGACTAAGGTGGTCCGTTTTGGGGTGACGGGTTGGGGAGTCGGGGAATTAGTAGCGGTGGGTTTTGGATGTAGGGGTAATTTGCTCGGATCCACCACCGTTAAAACCGTACCAGCGATCGCACCTAAACCGACACCAAGGATAGAGAAGCGAAGAACCTGAAGGATAAAAGAGGCGATTAGGTTATTTTTACGCTGTTTTTGCGACTTTTTAACTGGTAAAGACCTTTTTTTATTGTTTGAGTCCATGGACTTAGGGGACCCAGGGCCGGATTGGACTTTAGTAGGACGACGAGTTACTTGACGAGTCACGGTTTTCCTCAAGGGTATCCAGATTTATTATCGATCGCTAGGAGATTTTTTTTTCTTGCCCTTGAGACTATCAAGACCGAGAAAAAGTTGCCCGATACTTTCAATATGACCGATAATACCCCGCAGCAGGGCTAATTCCTCCACCGTGGGCCGGGCCCGATGATAAAATTGCCGGAATTTCTCCATCCTAGCGGCGGCGGTGTGGGGGTAAAGATAGCCAATTTTGAGCAAAAAGCTCTCTAAGTGCTGATAATAGGCTTCTAGAGCCTCAAAAGTGGCATTAGGGGGCGTTTCTAACCGGGGTTCGAGCCTATTTTCCGTCGCCATTTGGTACAGTTCGTAGGAGCAAACCGCCACCGCTTGGGCGAGATTGAGGGAGGAATATTGAGGATTAGCGGGAATACCGACAAAACGCTGGGCGTGGTTCAGTTCGCTGTTACTTAAACCCCGGTCTTCTGGCCCGAAAATTAAGGCCGATTCCAGGTTAGGGGTGAGTAACCAGGGTAAGGCAGTCCGGGGTGTTTCCAGGGGAGTATTCAGGTGACGGGGTTTTGAGGTGGTGGCAATGATGCGATGACAACCCTGCAAAGCTTCCCCAAGGGTGGCTACCCGTGAACAGTTTTCTAGGACTTCAATTCCGTGTACTGCCATGCGTCGCGCTTCTTCTGCAAGGATATCACAGGCAGCATTGACGATAATTAAGCGACTTAAGCCCATATTCCGCATAATTCTGGCAGTGGAACCCACATTTAAGGCTCCAGCTGGTTCAACTAAAATAATTCTCAGGCGATCGAGCGGGGAACTCTGATTATTTTCATCTACACTCATAGATAAGGCGCAGTTTTTGACTTTTTAATTTTAATCATGGCACGTCAGCTCTCGAAGTCCGATCTTCCCAGTAAAATTTGTCCCGTTTGCGGTTTATCGTTTACTTGGCGCAAAAAGTGGCAAAATTGTTGGCATGAGGTCAAATACTGTTCAGAACGCTGTCGTCGTCGCAAGTCCTCGGCCAATCAGTAAAAAACCGAGAATTTTAACTATCAAATAGGCACTCTTGCAAAAGGCAATTTTTAGCTGAGGACTTAGATGGGTAATTAATTTTGCTTGGGTACTCTATTAGCTTTTAATTTTACGGCTAATTTAGTAAGCTGATACTTGGCTAAATTAACTTTTTCTTAAGAGAATCTCAATGCACATTGCCTGGTTAGGAAAAAAATCTCCTTTTTGCGGTAACGTTACCTATGGGCGAGAAGTGACTAATTCCCTGCTCGATCGAGATTATCAAGTCAGTTTTCTACATTTTTCTTCCGAAAAACCCACCGTCAGCGATTGGCCGGACTTTTACGACGAAATCACCCTGCCACGTCTCTATAGTTCCCAAGTCTATACTATTCCCACCCTGAAATCGAGTCGGGTTCTACAGGATAAACTCAGGGAACTGAAACCCGATCTAGTTCATGCGTCCTTACCCCTGTCTCCCCTCGATTTTCTGCTACCGGAAATTTGTGAGTCCTTAGATTTGCCTCTGGTGGCGACTTTTCACCCGGCTTTTGATAGTAAAATTCGCAATCTCATCTCCAGTACCCAATTATTAACCTACCAACTACACGCCCCTTTTTTAGCTAATTACGATAAAGTAATTATTTTTTCCACCTCTCAACGGGATTTTTTAGTTAAATTGGGAGTTCCCGAAGAAAAATTAGCAATTATTCCCAATGGGGTTGATATTAATAAGTATTGTCCAGGACCATCGAATATTAAATCTCAATATAATGCCGATTGTTTATTTGTTTATCTCGGTCGGATCATGCCAGAGAAAAATGTAGAATCTTTATTGAAAGCCTGGAAAAAAACCAATTTAGGGGATAGATGCAAACTGCTCATTGTTGGTGATGGCCCGTTGACTCCTTCCCTCAAACCTTTTTATGGAGAAGAAGATGGTATTATCTGGTTAGGTTTTATCGGCGATGAAAATAAACGAATTGAAATTTTGCGCGGGGTTGACGGCTTTATTTTACCCTCATTAGTGGAAGGTTTATCGATTTCCCTCTTAGAAGCGATGGCCTGCGGTGTTGCTTGTCTGGCTACGGATGTGGGGGCCGATGGGGAAGTGTTAAAAGGTGCGGGAATAGTTCTAGATACTAAAGGACTAATTACCCAATTAAAAACTCTCTTGCCTGTCTTACGAGATCATCCCGAATTAACCACAATTTTAGGACAAAAAGCCCGTCAAAGAGTTTTAGACTCTTATACTCTTAGCAAAAATATTGACCGCTTACAGTTAGTTTATCAAGAAGTGTTAGCCAAAAAACAATCTTCTCTTAGCTACTTTCACTAAGGAATTTATATGACGATTGCCCGGACAATTTGCTTGGGATTTATTGCGGTAATTTTAGCGGGAACTTCCCTGTTGATGTTGCCTGTTTCTACCACTAGCGGCACTTGGAATGACCCAATTGTTGCCCTCTTTACCTCCACTTCTGCTGTCTGTGTAACGGGTTTAGCAGTAGTAGATACGGGGACTTATTTTTCTTTTTGGGGTCAATTATTTATTGCTTTATTAGTGCAGGTGGGGGGGTTGGGATATATGACCACTACCACTTTTTTAATGTTATTAATTGGGCGAAAATTTGACCTGAGACAGAAGTTAGCGATTCAGGAATCTTTCGATCGACCTTTCCTACAAGGTAGTCAAAGTTTAATGAAATCAGTCATTGCTACTACTCTAGTTTTTGAGTTAACAGCAACTTTGGTTATGTTAACTGTCTTCGCCCAAAAGTATGATTTTAGGTATGCGGTGTGGTTATCTTTATTTCATAGTATTAGTGCTTGGAATAATGCCGGTTTTGGCTTGTTTAAAGATAACTTGATGTCCTATCAGTCTTCAATTATTATTAACTTATCGATCACAGGATTGATCATTTTTGGAGGTATCGGTTATCAGGTAATTATCGAGTTTTACACTTGGTTTATTTACCGCTTTCAATATAAACGAAAAGGCTTTGTTTTTTCCCTTAACTACAAAGTTGCTATCAGCACAACTATATTTTTATTAGTGATAGGAACCTTGGCTTTTCTACTTACTGAACAGGGAAATGGTGACACTTTGGCTAATTTATCAATTAAAGATAAATTGCTGGCTGCTTGGTTCCAATCGGTAACATCGAGAACAGCAGGATTTAATACCATTGATATTGGTAAAATTTCCGTAGAAGGTTTATCAATTACCATGGCTTTGATGTTTATTGGTGCCAGTCCTAGCGGTACAGGGGGCGGTATTAAAACCACAACCTTTAGGATTTTATACAACTGTACCCGCTCGGTTTTAAGAGGCCGTGAAGAAGTTACTCTCTATCAAAGGAGCATTCCCACGCCGTTAATTTTAAAGTCAATGGCGGTGGTTTTTGGTTCGGTTATAGCGATTATTATCTCCACCCTAGCTATCTCATTTGTGGAGACAGATTTTCAAATGATTCAACTGTTTTTTGAGGTAGTTTCTGCCTTTGGAACTGTCGGCCTATCTATGGGTATAACTGCCGCTTTATCACCGATTTCTAAGTTAATTATTGTTTTTATGATGTATTTGGGACGGGTAGGAGTTATACTTTTAATAGCGGCTATTATCGGCGATCCGAAACCAACAGTTATTAATTACCCCGAAGAAAACCTTTTAGTGGGATAATTAATAAGTAGGTAAGTGTTAAAAACTCTCAGCTCCCCCCGCCTATCGCTTACAGGTGTAGGTTTATTACAAAGAGGTGAGCAGTCACATACTCATGGTGAGAAAACCAAGCTAGAGATTTAGAGGAGCATCGTGAAAGACAATGCTAAACAACAAATATCTCAAGCAGTGGTCGTGCATAGAATCAGAACATCTGCCCCATTTGTCAATACCGCAAGCTATCGGATTGGCAACTTGGAGTTTTGGCATGGTCATGACCAAATCGAGCAGTTTGACTCAGGTGTCGAGGTTGATTGCGGCAGTCAACGAGGAAAAACCCAACACAGTCAGGTAGAGACTGAAAGAATGGTATGAGTCCTGGAAAGCGAAAAAAGGAGAAAAGCGCAGCACTCTTGAGATAAGCAGTTGTTTTGCACCTTTGTTAGTGTGGGTCATCAGTTTACTGCCTATAACTATAGAAAGAATCGCCCTAGCACTGGACGCGACCACTATTGGCAGTCTCGAAGGGTTCCGCTTCCAGACGTGCGAGGTCATTCTGTTATTCTGACTTCCCCTCCCGACGACTGGCTACTGACGACCGACTCCTAACCCCACCAACAAACTTTTTGCCGCAAAGCCTAATTATGTCTGATTTACGTCAATACGCTCCAGCAACAGAACGCAATCGTCAGCCGATTTTAGAAGTTCTTAGCCAATTTTTACCAAAGACTGGGAATATCCTAGAAATATCTAGCGGCACGGGTGAACACGCTGTTTTTTTTGCTCCTCGTCTTGCTCCTTGTCGTTGGATTCCCTCGGATTGTCACCCTCTGGCTCTAGATAGTATTCGCAGTTGGTGCGATTATTGTCCTAGTTCCAATCTCGCTCGCCCCCTATTTATCGATGTTCATCAGTCAGTTTGGGCGGTAGAGAAGGAAAATATCGTTATTAATGCCATTGTTAATATTAATATGATTCATATCGCCCCCTGGTCCGCTTGTTTAGCTTTAATGGCAGGAGCGAGTCGCATTCTCAGTTCGGGGGAAATTCTCTATCTTTATGGTCCCTATAAACGACAGGGAAAACATACTTCTCCTAGTAATGAAAGCTTTGATTTTTCTCTCCGTTCTCAAAACTCTGCTTGGGGAGTTAGGAATTTAGAAGATGTGGTGCAAGAAGCGAGCGATCGAGGTTTACAATTGTTAGAAGTAATTCCTATGCCCGCTAATAATCTCTCGGTTTTATTTGCCTTAACATAAGTGGTTAGGTGTTAAAAACTGTCAGATGCCCCCTTATTAAGGGGGATCCCCCCGCCTATCGGCACCCCCCTTATCAAGGGGGGCAGGGGGGATCGAACCCAAAATATATCTTCAATTTTCCTAACTTCCTAATTCATAATTCATAATTCATAATTCATAATTCTCACTGATAACTGATAACTGATAACTTATTTCCAACCAGCGCGATTCATTACCTGTACTGCTTTGGCTAAATTAGGACCATAATTAGCCACACTAACGGTATCTTCTTTCCCGCGTCCGAGTTTTGCCAGAACAGGGTCTAAAGGAACTCCTCGAACGACGGGATATTCTTGATTACCCTTAGCAAAAAAGTTCTGTGCTTCATTGCTAGAAAGATACTCTAAAAATTTAATGGCCGATTCTCGATTGGGGGCGGTTTTAATTAAACCACCACCGCTAATATTAACGTGAGCGCCGCGCCCTGTTTGGTCGGGGAAAATTACGCCTACTTGGTCATAAATTGCCCGTTTAGCGGGGTCTTTTTCTTCGGCATACCCCGCTAAGTAATAGGTGTTAGCTAGGGCTAAATCGGCAATTCCTGCGGCTACAGCTTCGATTTGTGCCTTATCATTACCCTGGGGTGAACGGGCAAAATTAGCCACTAATCCCCGACACCATTTTTCTGCGGCCGCTTCTCCTTGGATGTCGATTAACCAAGCGGTAAAAGATTGACTATAGATGTTACTAGATGACCGGGTGACGACTTTTCCTTTCCATTTGGGATTGGTTAAATCTCCATAGGAATCGATTTCTCTGGGGTTAACTCTGTCTTTGTTATACATGATTACCCGCAAGCGTTTACTAAACCCGAACCAGTGACCTTTGGGGTGACGCAAATTAGCGGGAATTCTTTGGGTGAGAATGCGGGAATTGACCGGGGCAAAAATTCCCTGTTGGTCGGCCCGCCATAATCTCCCGGCATCTACCGTCAGGAGTATATCGGCAGGACTATTGCGGCCTTCGCTTTTGATCCGTTCGATTAATGGGTCTGCTTCCCCTTCCACGAGGTTAATTTTTATTCCCGTTTGTCGGGTGAAGTTGTCATACAATCGTCGGTCGGTGTTGTAGTGACGGGAGGAATAGAGGTTTAATTGATTAGTTTGGGCAGAAACCTCGTTTATTTTCCCTAATTGACCCACTGCTAACGCTAAGGTGGCTGTTCCCGCGCCTAGAAAGACTCTACGAGTTATTTTATCGTTCATTGCTCGATTCTTGGTAAAGTTGTCTTTTCCTATTGTACAGCTATTGAGAATAATTCTTATCTGTGCGAAAAATTATTTGTTGGGCTAGGGCGGTAGATGGGGTAAAATCAAGGTAAAATCAGGGTTTTTTGTTTTAATGAGGCTAATAAATCCTCGAATCTATCGCTAGTTAAGTTCAATAAGCCCAAAATGTTACCCTAAGCTCGATCGAGGGTATTGTGGAATAAAAGCAGCGAGAGTCAAAATAATGATCAACAGTAATCACCAACAAGCGATCGAGCTAATGTTAGCATCGGGAGACTATAATCAATTATTGTTATTTTGTCAGCAAGCACTGGCGGTTCATCCGGAAGTGACTGATTATTATCCCTATCTGGGATTAGCTTATTTGCTGCTAGGGCAGCAAGCAACAGCGCAAGAAATTTGGTTATTTTGGCTATTACAATCAGAGTCCAGTCAGGATTTAATTATGCTCCTCAAAAAAGAGATAATTAGAAATCTCGATTGCTGGCAGTTTGCCGAAGCTAAATTAATCTATCTCCAGTGGCTAGAATTAGAAGAAATAGAAGGGGATGAAGAGATAGAAAATTATGCCCTGACGGTGATAAACTCCTGTCTTCAAGAGGTGCAAGAGGCAATTAATCGGCGAGAATATACTTTAGCTGAGGACTTTTACTTAAGAATTTTATCTTGGCGTGAACAATTAGCTTACATCTGGCACGATTTAGGATATTTATACTATATAATTAACCGACTAACAGAATCTTTTAACTGTTTGGCACGAGCCATCAACTTAGAGGAAAATCAAGCCTTATATCATTATACTATGGCCATGGTGCTAGAAAAACAATCACGTTTAAATCTAGCTTTATCAGCTTATCAAAAAGCGATTGATCTCAAGGCTAATTTTGTCGATGCTTATAATAAACTGGGCAATTTATTTTATAAACTAGGGCAGCTAGAGTCAGCCGAAAAAATCTATCAGCAGGGAATTAATAACCAGGCTGATTTTTATCCTTTCTATATCAATTTAGGCAATGTCTATTTAGTTAAACAAGCTTGGACAGAGGCAAAAAATGCTTATAAAAAGGCCCAACAACTGGCAGGAGATAGACGAGAAATTAGTCAAAATCTCTCCCTTTGGGAAATTCTGCAAGCTGACCAAAAAAGAGCGGATCTTTACTCAGGTGATTATTTTTATCAAAGAAACCTCTATCAATTAGCATTAAACTATTATCAAAAATTATTAGCAATTAAAATAGAGGACAGCAACTTTTATTTAAATTGCGCCCATTGCTATCTCATTCTTAAAGAAGAAAAACAAGCTTTGGAAGTGTATAAAAAAGGCATTAGCTATCATCCAGAAAATATTGATTTACATTTGCGCCTAATTTGGTTACTACAAAATAATTATCCGATCAAGGTGGCAATTCAAGCAACTAAATCGGCCTTAGAGTATCTTCCCGATCACCTATCTCTGAAGTTAGAATTAATGCGTTTAATGCCAATAGTTTACACAACTCAAGCCGATATTATGCAATATCGATCAAACTACGAGAAACGGTTAGATAATATCTTGGAAAACCTTGATTTAAACACTAATAATCAACAACAAAAGGCTTGGAAAAGTATTGGATTAAGAACTAATTTTTATCTTCAATATCAAGCCAAAAATGATTTAGAACTACAAAAAAAATATGGAGAATTAGTTTATAAAATTGCCTCGGTTAACTTTCCTAATTGGGTGAAAACCCTAACCATGCCTACGAGAAAAATCCGTCTTGGCTATATTTCTGCTCACTTGCGTCATCACACAGTAGCGAAACTTTTTCAAGGATGGTTGCAGTGGCGAAATCGAGAACAATTTGAAATTTATTGTTATGGAATAGATATTAATAACACCTTCGATAATTTTACGAGAGAATATCAAGAGCAAAGTGATTATTTTTATCAGTTTGATAATCTGGTCAATATAGAAAGAATTGCTCAACATATTTTAGATAATCAGTTACATATTCTGGTTTATTTAGATATTGGTATGGATGCTCGTACTACCCAACTAGCAGGATTGCGTTTAGCTCCAGTACAATGTGTAACTTGGGGACATCCAATCACCTCAGGATTACCAACCATTGATTATTTTATCTCCAGTGAATTAATGGAACCCACCGAGGGAGATAATCACTACAGTGAAAAATTAATTCGCTTATCTAATTTAGGTATTGCCTATCCCAAACCTTCCCTTCCTCCCCAGAGAAAAACTCGTTTAGAGATGGGATTAGCCGAGGATAAAATCATCTACTTAAACTGTCAAAGTTTATTTAAATATCTGCCAGAAAATGACGATATTTTTCCTAGAATTGCTCGACAAGTTCCCAACAGCCAATTTATTTTTATCTGCCATCGTAGCGAATTTGTGACCCATTGCTTTCAGTCGAGATTAAGTCAAGCTTTTAATAAGTATGGACTCAATTGGCAAAATTACGGGGTAATGATGCCACAATTAGAACAAAATGATTATTTTCAGCTTAACTTATTAGCAGACATCTATTTAGATAACTTAAGTTGGTCGGGAGGAAATACCACCCTCGAAGCAATTGCCTGTCAGCTTCCAGTTGTTACCTGTCCCGGGGAATTTATGCGCGGAAGACATTCCTATGCTATCTTGAAAAAGTTGGGCATAACCGAGACAATTGCTAAGGATAAAAATCACTATCTTGAAATTGCTATCCGTTTAGGTTTAGATAATCAATGGCGACAAACAATCAAAGATTATACTAAAGTGAATATCGATACAGTATTTAACGATCAAACCTCTGTAGAAAGTCTAGAAAGATTTTATCAATCTCTAGTAGGAGAAGGTAAATAAAACTTTAGAGCTAGATAAAATTTAAAAAACTCACATCCGACGACCGACTCCCCAAAACGAAAACTTCCTACCTTATTATTAAGATAACTGCTATATAGCGGTGTGCAGTCGTATGAAGTACAGTGTCACGAGCTATAAACCATGCTAGGCAAGGCTTGGTCTGTATCTCACTCAAGCGCTTACCGCTATAGTTGAAACCCGATTAAATTTTCGATCGCCTTGAGCAAATCTTGATTAGTCCAATTTTGGTACAGACAAGCAGCGATCGCACATCCCCCCGCACCGACTCCCTCTTTGACGAAACCCTGTTCATAAGCTTGCAAAACCGGGTATTTAGAGGCAGAAAAGTCTAATTTTGTGGATAATAAAGGCACTTTTCCGATCATTCGGGCTAATCCCACCGTATCCCCCGTTTTATCTTCCGCTACCCAGCGAGTTGTGCCGACGATGATATTTTCCCAGTTAACTGGATAGGCATATTTAGCCACTAGAGCTTTAATTAGGGCAGAAACGGCTAACATTTGGGTTCCTCCGGCGAGGAGTACCCCACCCTGCCGACTGGCGGCGATGGCCATGCCAGCGACGAAAATCTGCTGAGGATCGCCTAGGGCGGCGATTACCTCAAAAGGATCAAAAATTTCTTTTCGGGCTAATCCCTGCTCAACTATTGCCTGTTTCTGAGCATGATTGCAATGGGGATGGCTGCTATTAACTTTGCCGTTGGCTCGATAACCCAATCCGGTGAGGATGGCGAGGGCGGTGGTGGTGCCACCGACCACACACTCGCCGATAATTAGATAACTAGACTCGCGGGCTAATTTTTCTCCCCAGGTTAGTCCTTGGGCGAACAGGTGTTTTACTATGTCGAAATCTAGGGCGCGGCCGGTGGAGAGACAACGGGCCGGTTGTCCCCCCAGTTCGATATAATCGACGGCCGGGGGCAAGGGTAAACCGGCGTTAAAAACCCGGACGGGAATGGCTAATTTTTCCACCACGGCGCGGGTAATATAGGCAGGGGAGGCTCCCACCGTTAGGGGTGGTAGGGGATAACGGGGATGGGGAGAAACTCCTTTAACGATAAATTCGGCATCGGCGATCGCTGTATATTTTCTATCTTCCGGGGTAGCACCGGCGGTGGAGATTCCGGGGATTAATCCTGTCTCGGTAAAACCTAAAACTAGGGCAAATATCGGAGAAGATTTTTGATGGCGCTCTAACCAATTTTGCCCCCGTTCGATTTCCGTGTAAATTTTAATCATCTGTTGATTTTGTCCTCTTACTTATCACGATTTCCCTCTCTCCATGAGATGATCTTTGATTTCAACATATTTAGAAAATAAGTTATCAATACTAGCCAGTTTTGCCCCGTATGCTAGGGCTGTAGCCATAATAATACGGTCAAAAGGATCTTTGTGAATGGGAGATAAATTAACGGCTCTAATGGCAATTTCGGGGGTAATTGAAAATATATCTATTTTAGCTACTGTTAAAGCTTGTTGAATCCACTCTTGAAGGGGATAACTTAATTCTAATCTCCCCCGTTGGTTAGCAAGGGCTATTTCATAGCAAGAAATGGGGGAAACTCCGAGAGATTCTGCTAACTCAAATTTTTCTAGCCAATGCTCGGGAAATCTGTCAAAATTGCCATTTATTAACCACAACCAAATATGAGTATCAAGCACAATTACTTCAGACATTCCCAATCTTCTTCATCTACAATAGGACTGACCATATCACCTAGTATTTTAGCTTTACCCACCATATTCTCAACTGGAAAATGACGTTTGAATAAGGATGGTTTTTCTTCTAATAAGTTGTTTTTGCTGGCGGTGAAATTTTTAATTAATTGATAAAGTTCATCTAGTTGTTCTTCAGGTAAATTATCAATTGCTGTTTGAATAAGTTCTTTAACAGTCATAGTTTTACTCTCTATTTTCTGAACTTGAGTTATACTATAACACAACGGTTCCTTCAATAAAGGGACTCATCTTGAGATTTTACCTAAAATACAGCAGACTAAAAAGACTCATTTAAACCGTTTATTCTTAGATTAGCGGAATCTCCCCTAATGCAAGAGTGCCTCGTCTCAAAAAGTAATTTAAACACTTAACAGCTTATGTCTCCCCTGTCTTCTGCAATTATCGATACTTGGCGACGTTTTTACCGAGATCCCCTGGCAACAATAGGAGCGATCGCATTAATTATAATTATTCTTGCCGTCCTATTCGGTCCGATTTTTTATCGGGTCCCCATCAATACCATTGATTTTAGTCAAACCACTGCTCCCCCTAGTTTAAAACATCTTTTCGGCACTAACGATCTGGGCCAGGATCAATTGGCGAGGATTTTGGTGGGGGGTCGAATTTCCCTAGCGGTGGGGATTGCTGCTATGATAGTTGCGATTATTCTAGGGACGGCGATCGGGGCTATTTCCGGGTTTTACGGGGGCGCAATCGATGGCTTATTGATGCGATTAACGGATTTATTCCTATCTTTGCCCCAATTACCCCTACTTTTACTGATTGTCTATCTATTTCGCGATAGTATCAAAAAAATCGCCGGACCGGAAACGGGTATTTTTATCCTCGTGGTTTTAGTAATCGGGGGTTTAAATTGGATGTCGGTGGCGCGATTGGTGCGGGGAAATTTTTTAAAATTACGCGAGATGGAGTTTGTCTCGGCTGCGATTGCTTTGGGGGCCACTCCTTTCCGTTTAATCTGGGTGCATTTATTGCCTAATGTTTTGGGAATGATTATCGTGGCGGCCACTTTAGCCGTGGGTAATGCGATTATTACCGAGTCAACCCTGAGTTTTTTGGGTTTGGGTTTCCCCCCCGATGTGCCGACTTGGGGACAAATGTTATTTAAAGCTAAAGATTACTTGACAACTGCCCCCCACTTGGTCATTTTTCCGGCTCTGGCTATCGTGATCACAGTGTTAAGTATTAATTTTATCGGTGATGGTTTACGCGATGTCTTTAATCCTAATGTTTAAGGAAGCGTAGAAGTGGATAATTGCCGAAAATTACCCAGAACCTCTATGATGATCAGTAACGATGGTGAGGAAATAAATACTGTGAGTAGCGTAACTGTCATTAGCGATCAGAAGTTTGACAAAGAGGTTTTTGAGGTCGAAAAACCCGTTTTAGTCTATTTTTGGGCGAGTTGGTGCGGTCCGTGCCGTCTGGTATCCCCCTCGATCGATTGGGTAGCGAAAACCTACGGCGAACGGCTAAAAGTAGTTAAACTAGAAATAGACCCTAACCCCAACTCGGTGGCTAAATGTGATGTTAAAGGTGTTCCTGCTTTACGCATCTTTAAAGATAACGAAATTATTGCCACTCATGAAGGGGCGATCGGCAAACAACAATTACAATCTTTTATCGATACCTATGTCAGCTAATTAGGTATCTGTGGTTATGAATAACTTAACCCTAGCACACCGCTTACAGGCACTACAATCCAACGTTTTTGCTGATATGGATCGGGCAAAAGCTGCCAGTAGAGAAGCGGGTAATGTCATTATCGATCTTTCGCTCGGTTCCTCCGATCTTGGGGCTGCTCCCCATGTTATCGATGCTATTGAGCGATCTCTCCACGATCCTCACACCCACGGCTATTTACTCCATAATGGGACCAGAGACTTCCGAGTAACTGCCGCTAACTGGTATAGCGATCGCTTTGGTGTCCCCGTCGATCCGGAAACGGAGGTTTTACCCCTAATTGGTTCTCAGGAAGGCACGGCCCATCTACCTTTGGCCATTCTCAACCCCGGAGATTTTGCCCTGCTCCTCGATCCGGGTTATCCCTCCCATTTGGGCGGTGTTGCCCTTGCCGGCGGTCAAATGTACGGAATGCCAATTTTGGCAAAAAATGACTTTCTGCCGGTTTTAGAAGACATTCCTGACCTAGTGCTGGCACAATCGAAGCTGATGGTCTTGAGTTATCCCCATAATCCCACCACAGCGATCGCACCTTTGGCATTTTTTCAAAAAGCGGTTGATTTTTGCCGTCAGCATAATTTAGTCTTAATCCACGATTTTCCCTATCTAGACATCTTTTTTGAGGGAACATCGCCCCCCCCGTCAATTTTACAGGCCGATCGAGATAAAACTAATTCGATCGAGTTTTTTACCTTTTCTAAGTCCTATAATATGGGTGGTTTTCGCATCGGTTTCGCCATTGGCAACCCGCAGTTAATTATGGCTTTGCGACAGATTAAAGCTATGGTTGATTTTAATCAGTATTTGGGCATTCTCAACGGTGCGATCGCTGCTTTAACCGGTAATCAAGATTCGGTCAAGGAAACCGTCGCTATCTTCCAAAAACGCCGGGATGTGTTTATTAATGCCCTAAATCGCATCGGTTGGCCAGTTGCCACCCCGGCCGCCACTATGTACGTTTGGGCGAAAATTCCCCCCAGTTGGCCGGGTAATTCCGTCGATTTTTGTCGGCAATTGGTGGCCCAAACTGGTGTCGCTGTTTCCCCCGGTTCCGGTTTTGGTAAGGGTGGTGAGGGTTATGTGCGTTTTGCCTTAGTTCACGATCCCGATATTCTAGAGGCTGCCGTGGAGAAAATTGGGGCTTTTTTGGGATCAAATCGATATTCTAAGCAGTAGTTATGCTGCAATGGATAACTTTCGCCTTGTTGCTGCTGATATTCCGGGTGATATTGGTAATGTGTCCACTCCCGAACCTTCTAGTATTATCGGACTAGGCATACTAGATGGTGGTTTAGTGGTGCGTCGCCTCGCTAAACGTCGTTAATCGGTGTGGGGTGGGGAGAAGGTCTAAAATTTCCCTAATTCCCTACCCTTTGCGGTCAAAAGCTTTAATTGTGCTGCTGTCTTTGTAATTCCTCGATAGTTGCGGGGGATAAATCGGTAAATTGGGCGATTTCTGGGACAGGAAAGCCAGCAGATAGCATTTTCATGGCAATTTGTCGAGCTTTTTCGTCTTTACCTTTTTGTAGTCCCTTTTCCTCGCCTTCTCGCCGTCCTTTTTCCTCGCCTTCCTCTAAAATATCTTGATAGATGACGGATTCTCTCATAATGTCACTCCGAAGAATATTTTTAATCGTCTCTCGATTGTAATTCCTCGATCGCGTCGGGGGATAAATCAGTAAATCGGGCGATTTCTGGGATAGAAAAACCAGCAGATAGCATTTTTAGGGCAATTTGTCGAGCTTTTTCTTCTTTGCCTTCTTGCAATCCTTCTTGTCGTCCTTCTTGTCGTCCTTCTTGTCGTCCTTCTTGTCGTCCTTTTTCCTCGCCTTCCTCTAAAATATCTTGATAGATGACGGATTCTCTCATAATGTCACTCCGAAGGATTTTTTTAATCGTCTCTCGATTTAATACTAACCCGGCGAGAATACTGGTGGCGGCTGCGAGATTGCTTTGCACCTGTTTTTGGGAGATAGTTTCTAGAGAACGGGACACCTGACTTAACACCTGTTCGGGGTCATCGGTATTGCTGAGGACAGCAAAGGGTAATAAACCGGGATGATGGAAAAATTGTGGTGTCTTTTCTTCCCAAAGACGGATAACTTGGAAGGAATGAAAAGTTTC
>NZ_JADBTX010000042.1:0-4265 GCF_020245945.1 Microcystis sp. M015S2 | reverse complement strand
TGGCACTCCCAAACGGGCATAAAGTGCTAATTTATTAATATCCGTGTGGGTTATATCCACTTCCACCACTAAATCTGGGGGCGGATCTTCAGTTAAATTAATTCTTTTTCCTAGCACTTTAGCTTGATTTTGAATATAGTAAGCATTATCCGGTTCTGCTCCTCGTTCTAAATCTTCCCTAGCTAGAGTTGTGGAACCCATACTTTTAATTTTTAAACCCAATTCTACCACCAAAATCCGGATAAATAATCCGATTAATTCTCGGTAAAACTCGTGTTCTTCTAGGGGCATAGTAATCTCTAAAGTACCACGATCATAAAATAAATGGGCGCGATTATTTTCCCCTAGGGCCTGTAAAATTTGCTGATAGGATAACCAACTGAGATGATTAAAAACTACCCGTTTTTCGCCCCTAATTTGCTCAGTATTTAACTCCAGAGGAACTGTCACCATAACTGCCCCGAAAAGCGAAATTTATGCCCAAAAAAGGGGGTTGATTCACCCCCTTATTATCTTATTAAACCAGTGCCGGAACCTGGGGCCAACGCCCGATCGTCTTACCGATGACCGCTAACTCCTGAGTTAATCGATCGAACCTGTCGGGGGTCAAGGATTGCGGCCCATCAGATAGGGCCTTGGCTGGGTTAGGATGTACCTCGATCATCAAGGAATCGGCCCCGGCTGCCAGGGAAGCCATGGCCATAGTCGGTACATATTCCCATTTACCCGTACCGTGGCTAGGATCGATCATGATCGGCAGGTGGGTTAAAGTTCTTAAAACGGGAATACAGGATAAATCTAGGGTATTGCGAGTATATTTACTGTCAAAGGTGCGGATACCGCGTTCGCAGAGAATGACATTGCTATTTCCTGCCGCGAGGATATATTCTGCCGCCATCAACCAATCTTCAATAGTGGCCGCCATGCCGCGCTTGAGTAGAACCGGTTTCGGTTGCGCCCCAACTTTTTTCAGGAGGGAAAAATTCTGCATATTGCGCGCCCCCACCTGCACCACGTCGGCTATTTCGACAATCTTATCGAGATCCGCCGCGTCCATTACTTCCGTAATAATACCCAAACCACTGGCATCTCTAGCCGCCGCTAGTAATTCTAAAGCGCTTTCCCCGTGACCTTGGAAAGCATAGGGAGAAGTGCGGGGTTTGTAGGCACCACCCCGGAGGAATTGCGCTCCGGCTGCCGCCACTCGTTTGGCAGTTTCCACGATCATCGCCTCATTTTCCACCGAACAGGGGCCGGCGACAATGCTAACGGGATGACTTCTGCCGATGGGGATAACACCGTTAGGAGTGGGGACTAAAACCTCGCTGTATTCGCCGTGACGGTATTCTAAAGAGGCGCGTTTGAAGGGTTGTTCGACTCGCAGGACGGTTTCGATCCAAGGGCTTAGTTCTTGGATTTGTAGGGGGTCTAATTCCCTGGTTTCTCCGACTAAACCGATGACAACTTTATGCTTACCGACGATTTTTTCAGGACTTAATCCCCATGCCTCGAATTCGGCACTGACGCGCTCGATTTCAATTTCCGGGGAACCAACTTTCATGACAATAATCATGGCATTAACCCTTTATTTTTTTCTTTAATCTCTATTGTTGACGATTTCTAGAGGTTATCTATTTTTCTTCCACTTCTTTTTTGCCGGACCGCCAAGCAGCGATCGTTCTGCCAAAATTAGCTTGAAATTCTTGCCATCCTAGCCAATCCCCCACCCGATCCTCGTCCCAAGAAGCGGAGAAGATGCCATAACTCAGACCGATAAAACCTAGACCAAATAGGCTTAAACTGACGAGCATGGCGACGTAGGAAGGGATTTCGAGAAGATTGTGGCTAATAATCCAGTAGAAGCCAAAAAAGGAAGTTATCCCCAATACTGTCGGAATGCCACAAAATACCGCCATCCGTTTGGCCATCCGTTGACTGACCGCTTGGGGAATTGCCTTTAAGCTGGTTTCCTCGGAGCGATTCTTTATCGGCGGTGGCACGGGACTAGGGGCAATTTTCGGGGTTTTTCGCTTATTTTGGCGCGGCTCAAAGGGAAGACGCTCTTTTTTCTCCGTCGATTTCGATTCAGAGGCCATGGTAGGGATGCAAGGGGGGTAAGCTTAACGGCGAATTCCGAGACGACCGATCAGGGTTTGATAACGTTGTTGATCTTTCTTCTGAATATAGGTTAACAGTCCCCGACGACGACCGATCATCTGGAGTAATCCCCGGCGGGAAGCGTGGTCTTTTGGGTTAGCTTTCAGGTGTTCGGTCAGTTGGTTGATTCTCTCGGTTAAGAAAGCTACCTGTAACTCCGATGATCCTGTATCGGTTTCGTGGGACTGATATTGGCTGATTAGTTCTTGTTTTTTGGTCTGGGTTAAGGCCATAGGACTCGTGATCTCTGCTTAAACACTGCAATCTATTATAGTATCACGTTTCTGGTCGATCCGTAAACATTGTTCGGGAGATAGGGTGATGAGACAGCTTCCCAATCTCCCCAATTCCCCAATTCCCCAATTCCCCATTGCCGCAAATCATGGCAAAATCTTAGACATAGCGTCTAACTTACCCTGAAGATTCCATGCTGTTAAAATCCACGACCCGTCATATTCGCATTTATACGGCTGAAGTAAAAAATAATCAATTAATCGAGAGTAACAATGTTTTGACTCTTGATGTGGATCCCGATAATGAATTTAATTGGGAAGAAGTGGCTCTCAATAAGGTTTATAGTAAGTTTGATGAATTGGTAGAATCCTACAATGGGGAAGAATTGAGCGAATATAATCTCCGTCGCATCGGTTCAGATCTAGAACATTTTATCCGTTCTCTCCTGCAAAAAGGCGAAATTAGCTATAATCTCAACGCCAGAGTACAGAACTATAGTATGGGTTTACCGAAATTAGGGTGAACGATTCCGCGTCAGTCCCCACCCGGACACCTAGCGGGGTGGGGAAGTTCCACCGCGGCAATGAGGAGTTTCACTCCTTGGGGTGAGCGAAGAATTGCCTGTTACTCTTTTGGTTTTGGTAGTCGCTTAATGTATTCGCGTAAAATTTGAGCCGTACTAATACCATTTTTCAAAAACTGTAACCTACTTAGGGTTTGCGGCAAAAAGTTTTTCTTGGGGGCAGGGTGTGGGGTGTGGGGTTTTACCGATTTTCGATGATTTTCCCAGAAAAATCAAGAGAGCCATCTTTTTTCTAACCATGCTAGGACACTTTCAACATCTGCCACTTTTTCTCCTTCAGGTACAGGTGGACGTTGTACCATGACCACGGTTATTCCCAACTCTCTAGCGGCGATAATTTTGGCGTAGGTGGCATCACCGCCGCTATTTTTACTCACGATCGCCCCAATCTTATATTCTTGTAAAAGAGAGCGCTCTGACTGCAAAGAAAAAGGCCCCCGTTCCAACAATAATTTTCCAATCGGTACGATGGCATCCGCTGCCGGTGGGTCAATCATCCGCATCAAAAACCAGATATTGTTTAAATGTGCATAACTTGCCAGTTCTTGCCGACCAGTAGTGAGAAATATTCGCGGCGCTAACCCCGATAAAATATTCGCTGCCGCTTGATTGTTTTCTACTTCAATCCAATTATCTCCAGATACTTTTTCCCAAGCTGGACGACTTAAGATTAATCGAGGAATACCACAATCCGAGGCGGCTTGAGCGGCATTAAAGGAAATTTGTGCGGCAAAGGGATGGGTGGCATCAATTAAACAATCAATGCTTTCTTGGCGTAGATAATTGGCTAACCCGGCGGCACCACCAAACCCCCCCCGGCGAGAAGGAGTTGTGAGAGTAATCGGTTCTCTCGTGCGACCAGCAAAGGAAGCGATGGCATCTATACCCGGAATTGCCGCAATTTTAGCCGCTAATGCCGCCGCTTCCCCCGTTCCCCCTAAAATCAGCACTCTTTTATTTTTAGTCATCCAGATAATTGCCAAAAGGTTAACTAATTTTCCATCTTCTCACCGGCTCTCTTGGGTGGGTAAAGGAAGGAACCACAAAGACACAAAGAACACAAAGAAAGATCGCTCCCATATAAGTAGCTGGTTATAATTAAATTAAAAATGGATTTTGCCTTTAATCCCCCCTTGATCCCCCCTTGATCAGCTATCCATTAGTCACATCTTTCTTAACACAAAATTTGACAAAAATAGAAAAGTGTGCAAGATGGCTCAAGGGGGTTCTATGGGGGGACTAATTTGATGAGATAGTTTCCAAGTCTCGCTGATATCATGTAACCTTCGCA
>NZ_JADBTX010000041.1:0-8225 GCF_020245945.1 Microcystis sp. M015S2 | reverse complement strand
TTAGCCATAGTTTTCCGTCAAAATTCGATTTTGTCTCTTAAAACCCTGATTAATCGGTTTTTAGAGCTAATTTTGACTCTTGGTCTAATCTGCCTGTCTTCCTTGCTGTGACTGACTTACAAATTTTTGGAGATGTCTATTATCTGTAGCATAGCGGCAAATTTAGGACTTTCTGTTAATTGGGTGGGCGTGGCGTTGGGCGTGGCGTCGTGCGTGGCGTTGTGCGTGGCGTTGTGCGTGGCGTTGTTGTCGGGCGTGGTGTCGGGCGTGGCGTTGGGCGTGGTGTCGGTCGTGGTGTCGTGCGTGGCGTTGGGCGTGGCGTCGGGCGGGGCGTCGGGCGTGGTGTGGGGCGGGGTGTCGGGCGTGGTGTCGGGCGTGGCGTCGGGCGTGGCGTCGGGCGGGGTGTGGGGCCTGGTGTGGGGCCTGGTGTGGGGCCTGGTGTCGGGCGTGGTGTGGGGCCTGGTGTCGGGCGGGGTGTGGGGCCTGGTGTGGGGCCTGGTGTGGGGCCTGGTGTGGGGCGGGGTGTCGGGCGTGGTGTCGGGCCTGGTGTTGGGCGTGGTGTGGGGCGTGGTGTTCGGCGGGGTGTGGGGCGGGGTGTTTATATTCGCCTTTCTCCGTCCTGATAATTGGCTAATCGGGCTTTTGGCGGGCGAGCAAGGGCGACTTTTTCCCCGTATTACCCTTCTACCGCTGCTGGGGTTAACCTCGACTCTACAACAATGGTTACAGCAAGACTGGGAAACGGCTATTAATAACCTCAATCAATACCTTCGGTACAGCCGCCAGTTTATTCCTGTCCTTGCCGCCGTTAATCGCGTTTTACCGCAATTCCCAGAGTCAGAAGTTATCTATCGGGTCTCCCGTCTGGCAGAAAATCCCTCCGATTGGCAATTGTTAAAATATGCGTCGGCGAAACCGTTTTATCTTCCTGACAGTCAAATCCGTCTAGATACTCCTGCTCGCGCCGCCGCCGCCGGTTTTTGGTATCTTCACCAACAGGACACCGAAAAAGCCGAAAAAGCCTTTGCTGCGGTACGTTCCCTCGCCTACGGGGAAGAAATGTATAGCCTAGCCCAAACTTTACACCGATTTAGTCAGGCAGCAACTCTCGATAGTATCGCTTCCCTGGAGGTTGCCCCCATTGCCGCAGAACCGTCATTACGTCCGCAAACTTGGCAAGCTATCAGCAGTTTAAATCGAGTTATCGCAGAAATGGCTTTAGTCCAGAGAAGTTACAGTTACTCCAGTTACTCCCAAGAGACTAGAGATCGGATTATCGGGGAATTAAGCGATATAATCGACCGACAGGCGGCCAATTTACCCCTAGCAGAAAAAGCATTAATCCTTTCTATCGCCCAAAAATGGAAAACTTGCCTGTTCTTCTAGCTTGTAAGCCAAGACGCATTTAAACCGCTTATTCTTAGATTAGCCGAATCTCCCCCCCTGCCGCCTAGAGCCTAGAATTGATTCATAGTAGGGTTGATTCATGAATCAACCCTACCCGACTTCGGGGGGGGGATTGGGGGAAAATGGGTCTTAGCTTCCCCACACCCTGCCCCGACGAAAAACTTTAGTATAATCAAGAATATTTAGTATTTATTAGCTTTTCTGTCTAAGATTGATGTTAAAGGCTGTTCTGTTCGATTTTAATGGGGTGATCATCAATGATGAACCAATTCATCAAGAGTTAATCAATGAAATCTTGCTCGGGGAAAATTTACTGCCCCTAGGGTCGGAATTTGCGGAGTTATGTCTGGGAAGAAGCGATCGCGTCTGTTTGCGTAATGTTCTCACCCGTCGCGGTCGTCAAGTGACCG
Organism: Microcystis sp. M015S2; assembly: GCF_020245945.1. Classification (NCBI taxonomy): domain Bacteria; kingdom Bacillati; phylum Cyanobacteriota; class Cyanophyceae; order Chroococcales; family Microcystaceae; genus Microcystis; species Microcystis sp. M015S2. The sequence goes on along the minus strand of NZ_JADBTX010000041.1, from coordinate 6,408 downwards.
AGGAATATCTGACTAAGTTAATTAACAAAAAAGCGAGTTTATACCGAGCAAGATTAGAAAAATTAGAGAAACTTCCTATTTATGAAGAGATATACTCTTTTTTAAAACGGGTTAAGGCCAGGGAGCTACAAATCGGTTTGGTGACGGGAGCAGTGCGATCGGAAGTAGAATCAATCTTGCAACGGACGGGCCTTGGGGATTACTTTAGTGTCATTGTCACCGGTGATGAGATTAGCACCAGTAAACCTCAACCGGATGGTTATTTACTGGCCGTAGAAAGATTTAATCGTTGGAATTTTAATCTACAGTTGCAACCCCAGGAATGTCTGGTGATTGAAGATACTTTTGTCGGTTGCGAAGCGGCAAAAAGAGCGGGAATGCAGGTGGTGGGAATCGCTCATACCTATCCCTTCCATTTTATGCAGAGAGTGTCTAATTGGGCGATCGATAATTTCTCCCAACTAGATCTCGATCGCGTGGAAGAAACTTTTAGCCAAATCGGGAAAATCAAGGAGCGATCGGGATTTTAGAGGCGATTAACCAGCTGAAAATCTCTACTTGCAAAAATCGGCAATTCGTGTTATACTAACGAAAGTGCTAAGAAAATGCGGGTGTAGTTTAGTGGTAAAACCCTAGCCTTCCAAGCTAATGATAGGGGTTCGATTCCCCTCACCCGCTTAGGCTGTTGTGCAGTAAACGTCTAAGGAATTATCGGTAATATCAACGGCGATTCTGACTTAGAGATCGCTATCTTCTAAATATCTCTGCAAATCTTTGGTACGCTGCTCGGTGACATCTACCAAACAAAAACCGTAAATCATGGGAGCCATCGATCCTCCCTCATAGGCACTTCTTTCAAATTCGCAACTGCTGTCTCTAAACTTAATCCAAGCTTGTTGGGCGCTAATTAATTTTTGTTGGCGAGCAGCTGACAGTTTTGGCAGTAGTTGTCGATAAACTTGATTTAACTTGCGATCAGCGTTTTGATAAGCTATGCTGGCACAAATGTTCATTTCGCTTTGAGTCTGGGGATTGTTACAGTTAGGGCGTTGAGCTAGTTGCAAGTTCGTCGCTGCAGATGTGGGACTTGCAATGCCACGGGTAGCCATCCCGACAGCCAACAAACTTGCTATGCTTAATACGGTTAGTAAAAACTTACCCATGGCTATTTATTCTATGATCGTAAGAACAGGATAACAGAAATGCGATCAAAGCGATAGGGAGCTTCTTTAATTTCGCTTTCCCAGAATTGGACTCGGTTTCGTTCATTTATTCGCTTGCTTAACTCTATTTCATTATTTCCCAAAAAGAAAATCAGAGGAGTTGATAACTAAAAAACCCAGACGGGAACTCGTTTATAAGCAGGAGTACCACAGCGAGGGTCGATTTTAGCTTTGAATAAAACATTGGCTTCGGGATAAAACATAAAGCCAACACCTTCGCGAATCGAACCGAAAATAATTTCAATATTCTCTAATTTGCCGGCATCTCCTTGAACGGTGACTCGTTGATATTCTTGAAAGCTGGCTTTTTTGGCATCTTCGGCGTTCATCAATAAACAATGACGGTGAGGCATTCCCCGATATTTATCGCCCACTTGATAAACGACGGTATTATGTTGTCCATAACTGCGTCCTGTTCCGAGAATCAGGGCAATTCCGGGGGCATTTTCTGGTTGGTTGAAATCTTGCTTTTCCGGTGCTTTTAAAGTGGGTAAAAGGGTGACAGACATTTGCGCTTTTCCGGTCGATGTTGGAAAATGGGGTTCGGTAAAAATCCGTCCGCTAATGGTAAATTCTGTTTGGGTTTGATCTAATTGCCCGATCTTTTCATAACCCGGAATCGTTTTGGCGATTAACTGACGAATATAGGCGGTATCGTGTAATCTCGACCAATCAATCGGGTTTGTGCCTAAAACCTTGACGGCAATATTTGTTAACAGTTCTACTTCCGAGATGATATCCACATGGGAACCCTGTAGATGACTGCTTCCCCGCTCGTTAAAACGGACAAAATTATTGCCCGATTCGGTGGTTGTCGGGTGAGGATTTTCAAAACGAGCGAATACGGGTAAAATTATCGTATTTTGTCGGGCTAATCCCTGAAAATGTCCTAAATTTGGCTTAGTAGCTACATAAAAAATCGTATCAATTTGAGCTAAGGCTTTTTTGGCTTGAGTTAAATCTGGATTTGCTCCATAAAGATTACCTCCCAAACAGAAAAGAGTGTTAATTTTTCCCCGTTCGGCAGCTTCAATTAATGCCCTGGTATCATAACCGCCGGTTATATTTAATGGCTTTCCTAAAAGTTGAGCAAGTGCCTCGGCGATTTCCTGACGTAATCTCACTGTAACGCCCATAGAACCGAAGCCCTGTACATTAGAATGACCTCTGATTGGCATGGTTCCGGCTCCGATTTTGCCAGCATTTCCCGTGAGTAAGGCCGTGTTAGCGATACTGATGATATTATCGACACCATTTTCCTGTTGTGTAACCCCCATCGCCCAAGCGAAAACCACACGCTCTAAATTGCCGAAAAGGGCGGCGGTTGCTTCAATTTCTTCTCGGGACAAACCGCAGGTTTTAGTAATGGTTTCCCATGGTGTTTGTCGGGCATAATCTATAACAGATTGCCAATTTTCTGTATGGGATTCCAGATAATCCCACCGAACTAAATTTTGTTCGATCAAAGATTTTTGTAATCCGACGAATAGGGCGGTGTCGCTACCCGGAATCGGCTGTAGGTAGAGAGTTGAAATATCGGAACCGCCCCGCAATAAAGATTTAATCGGAAAAGCGGGTGAGGAGAATTTGACCAATCCGACTTCAATTTGCGGGTTAATAATAATAATTTTACCGCCGCGATCACGAATTTGAATTAATTCATTCATCAGGCGAGGATGATTAGCCGGAGCGTTAGAACCGATTAACACCACACAATCGGCTTGTTTTAAACTTTCCAGACTGACCATCGAAGTTCCGGTTCCGAAAACCTGTTTTAAGCCTACGGTCGAGGCGGCATGACAGAGATCGGAACAATCGGCTAAATTATTACTTCCTAATGCCCGGAAAAACAATTGTAAGAGATAGGCGGCTTCATTAGAAGAACGTCCCGAACTATAGGAGGCAATAGTCTCGGACGGTTGATGAAAAGCTTGTTCGGCTAATCGATACACTTCTTCCCAACTAATACGTTGATAGTGACTTTCTCCGGCTTTTAAGAGGACGGGATAACTGAAACGACCCAAGCGATCGCATTCTAGGGAGGTTAAGGACTGTAATTGAGCGAGATGATAGGTCTGAAAAAAATCAGTTTTAATACCTGGCATTAATTCGGAAGTAACTGCCTCGACACTTTTGAGACAACGTTGCAGACTTTCCCCCGCTTCGTTGACAAAACCGCCCTTTTGTCCTCCCGTTCCCCAAGCGCAAGCTAAACAGGCACTTTTATGATTCAAGGTTTGCCAGAGTTTAACCCCTTGAGGAGAGAGAGTTTTTTCTGCCCAATATTGCAATACGGGAAAACCCCCGCCCGCCTCAATTTTGTTGGATGTTTCTCGTTCGTTCATCGTTTTTTTCTCTCGATTTTTTCTCAAATTCACCGATAGGGAGAGTGTACCCAGTACAGTTGAGTTTATCACCATTTTTTAAAAAGTGCATCAGCAACGCATAAACGACTGGGTAAGCTACGGTTAGTTGTTGACAATATCTCCTGATTGTGATTTTATCAAACTAAGGAGAGGTCTATTAAAATGGTAATTCCGATGGATGAAAATGAAGACTTTCAACATTTAGAGGAGATGATTGTTAACGAAACGGATATCTTCGATATCTCGCTTTGGGTCAACTTCTCCACGCACTCTTTACTTGCTGTCCAGACAGGGGAGCGTCTGTGTTAAAGCTGGACTTGACCATAACAGTAACCTCAACGGACAAACTACCATCAGGGTTTAGGATGATTCTTCATGGCTTGGGCGGGCTGGAGTTTTAATTTTCCCTGAATCTTTGTAGCAGTTCTTCACGGGATAAATTTGCCAAAGAAAGAAGCAATCCGGTGCGTTCCGAGATGGGAAGTTGGGCAATCTTTTCTACTAGACCAGATAATTCCGAATCTAGGCTGCCAAACCGTCCTTCCAGAAGACTGGCTATCAGCGAAAGTTGTCCCTCTAAAGTACCTTCTTGCTTCCACTCTTCCCTTTGTTGTAAATAAGCTGGTGATAAGTTCATGATGTCCTCCTGTTCTTCTGTACTTAAATTATCTCTCAATTCTAAATTCTTGCGCCAGTTCGCTAAGATTTCTAATAAATTCTCTCGAAAAGGATTGCGTTCTGGTAGTTCAACTAACTCTTCAACTGCTCGTTTTTGAGTTCCTCCTTTACCTAATACCCTCAACCATAAGGTGTCTTCAATTACTGGTAATTGATGAATGACAATGATGCCCGCTTTGAGAGACTTCGCTAAAAAGTAAACCCCTGTTAACCAATTACTCTCATCGCTGTGAGTCCCGAAATCTTCAATCATTCTAGCTGAAAAGGTGGGCGTTAGAATCCAGAGAACTGGTAGTTCAGCTTCTGTTAGAGTTTTGTTTGACCGTTTCGCTTTTCTCAAGACATCCCCATGAACCGCGTATAACTTTGACAAACAACTGCGAATCTCTACCTCGGTCGGGGGATTGCGGAAAGGTTCAAACAAACAGGAAGTAGCCGCCATTTTTCCGAGTAACCCTAAAGGTAACTCAGTGGGAGTAGGTGAGCTAAATGGTTCAAACCAGACATCGATTTCTTGAACCTCACTTTTTACTTTCTTACTTTTTCTAATCGTCCCTAGAGGTGTTAGTAATTCCTCTAAATATTCCTTAGCAAATTGGTCATGAATTTGGCGAGTCATTCAAATTAATAATCAAGCATAAAAAGGACGGTAATAATCTTATTATATCATTAATTAAAAAGGAATCCAATCGACAATATCGATCCATTCTTCTGCTTCGGTAGTTTCCCAAATCATAATTAATTCTTCGGCTAGTTTTCCCATTGTTGTTGTGGGATGTATCCAAAACAGTCCCCAGATTTGTTGATTTTTTTGTCAATATTCTTCTAAATGTTCAGGCATACTGGTACGATTATCTGTCACCAAGAGTCGTTGAGATAATCCTAAATACTGTAGAACATCAGGGTCAAGAGTTCCTAACGGTGGTGTATTCGGCTCTCCAACGCGTAAAATATCTATCTCTGGATTTAATCTTAAGACAGCGACTTTCAATCGGGGGGATAAGTTTTCATCGAGTAAAAACTTGATTTTCATACCTTGATAGAATCTTGCCTTTGCTGTTTAATTTTTCTCATCTTTTCTCGTTGAGGTGAAGGATTTTTCAAGGATTCTTGATAGCGAGTCTCTCGCCAATTCTGGAGGCGCAATAAATAGGCATCAATTTTTTGCTGATTCTGGAGATAATAAGTAATAGTAGCGTAGATTTTCTCTAGACTTAGATCGGGATAGATAGCATTTATTTCTTCTGGAGTATAGCCTTCCAAGAAATAAAAGAGTACGTTGTCAATTCCGAGGCGATTACCTTTGATTCTAATATCATTTTCGGAAATAAATAAAAAATAATCTTCTAGTTGCATAATTAATTTTTCCCTTAATTTTATTTCATTTTTACCGCTTATTTATAGTATTTCCTGTTCGCAGGAGGTACATTATCAATGTTAAAAAGTTTAATCAGCAAAGGTTTAACTGTGCCACACAGGTGTGAGAACCGTTATATTAATGTTTTATCATAATTAGTTTACCTTGTGCTTCCCTTGTTTTCAAACTTTTAACCGGGATAAACTGCCCCGCTGCCATAACCCCGGCTGCTATGCTGGCAGCCACTTTGACATCCTCACCGCCGTAAACGGACGGTGATTCCCAAACCTCACGATTTAGGCTTCGGCCGTGAGCTCAGCCGAACGGTTTCTGCTTCTTTCCCGAAGGATTTTTCGCACCTGCCTTAACAGATTTACTCTGTTCTGGTCTTATGGTCGCTCTACAGACTGACACCGCAAGCCCTGCGGCCAAAATATTTTTACTGGCGTTAATATCTCGGTCATGGTGAGTCCCACAGTCTGGACAGTCCCACTCTCGAACATTTAACGGCAGCTCTTTCACAATATACCCACAATTACTGCACCGTTTAGAACTGGGAAACCATCTATCTATTTCGATGTAATTTCTGCCATACCAACGGCATTTATAGGCTAATTGTCGGGTTATTTCTCCCCAGCTTACATCAGATATTGCCTGAGATAATTTCGGGTTTTTGACCATATTCTTAACGGCTAAATTCTCAACAACAATCGTTTGGTTTTCACGAACTAATTGAGTGGTTAGCTTATGTAAATGGTCTTTTCTGCTATCGGTGATTTGAGCG
>NZ_JADBTX010000040.1:0-24826 GCF_020245945.1 Microcystis sp. M015S2 | reverse complement strand
GCGATTAGTAGGGGAGTACCGTCGATCCACTGGGTATGATCGTAATTATTGCCCTCCAATCCTAAATATTCCTCTTTGACCACCCGTTTCGCCAACATGGGATTACCGATCGCCCGTTGTTGCCAATCGGCCAGTTTACCCTGTGTCACCTGCAATCCCAAACTGACCGCTTCCTCCTCCATAATTTCGCGGATCGCCCTTTCTGGTAAAGCTTCCAATTCGATGCGGGGAAGCTTCAAAAAAATATCTCTGGCCGGGGGATAAGTGGCCAACGTTTCAATCCCTAGTAGGGTTTAAGATTAATTGGAACTCGACGAATTGGAGCGATTTGACCCGGAGTTAAAGTTTCAATCCCTAATAGGGCTTAAGATTAATTGGAACCCGCACATTTACTGACGAGCCATTAAAAATCGTCTGTTTCAATCCCTAATAGGGTTTAAGATTAATTGGAACTCGGTGCGTTGTCAGTAGCGTTGTCGCTGAAAGTTTCAATCCCTAATATAACGGTGTGCAGTCGTATTAGGTACAGTGTCACAAGCTATAAACCATGCTAGGCAAAGCTTGGTCTGTATCTCACTCAAGCGCTTACCGCTATAGGGTTTAAGATTAATTGGAACAAAATTAATACTAAAGGAGTAAAAATTAATGGCGGTGTTTCAATCCCTAATAGGGTTTAAGATTAATTGGAACTGTGGGGGATTCCTCTTAAGGAAGTCGTCACATCCGAAAGTTTCAATCCCTAATAGGGTTTAAGATTAATTGGAACATCCTTCAAAAAATCCCGATAATTCATCATATACGTTTCAATCCCTAATAGGGTTTAAGATTAATTGGAACCGTTTCTAGTGGCTTTACAGACGGCATCGTAACTGGTTTCAATCCCTAATAGGGTTTAAGATTAATTGGAACACTGGAAAAGTTGCATCTAAGCTAAAAAAAGCAAGTCGTTTCAATCCCTAATAGGGTTTAAGATTAATTGGAACTCGAAATCTATACTCTGCAAGGATTTCGATTGTTAATGTTTCAATCCCTAATAGGGTTTAAGATTAATTGGAACCAGACCAGAAGCTTTTTGTGCTACAGGTTCACTTGTTTCAATCCCTAATAGGGTTTAAGATTAATTGGAACTATGCCCCGATTTGACAACAACGTTACTTTTGCTCCTGTTTCAATCCCTAATAGGGTTTAAGATTAATTGGAACCTTTCATCTAATCAAGTAGCAGCCTTGCTAAAATCTGTTTCAATCCCTAATAGGGTTTAAGATTAATTGGAACAGTAAAGGATTTCGTCAATATAATCAACTTCTTCATGTTTCAATCCCTAATAGGGTTTAAGATTAATTGGAACACCAGAAGATCATATTATCGTCCAGGGTCTCTACTGTTTCAATCCCTAATAGGGTTTAAGATTAATTGGAACAGGAGTAAATCGATGAAGCTATCTACCCTTAAAAGTTTCAATCCCTAATAGGGTTTAAGATTAATTGGAACAGGAGGCATTCCGCCGCTTGATGTTTCTGATTGGTTTCAATCCCTAATAGGGTTTAAGATTAATTGCTTCGATTCAGGCCCGACTAATGGCGAAATATCTCATGGTTTCAATCCTTAGTAAGGCTTAAGCTTAATTGCTTCCCATCTTCCTTTAGCCCTTGATGTAAAAGGGTTTCAGGTAAGGATTGCGCCCCATTCGCTAAAATTCAGTTTTCAAGGTTCTGCTCGGTCTAAAAAATCAGTCTAGTAAATCCCAGATCGTAAGCTGGTCGGGGTTTTCGGGGATTGCGCCCCGCGATTTTTTAGGCTTTCGCTTGGATACCTTATCAGATAAGGCTTTTGGTTTGTTTTTGCCGTGGCTATCCCCGCACGGCTGAGGTGGGGCGGAAGAAAAAATAAGGGATTGCGAGCCATTCTCGGGCTGAGTGGGGGTGCGATTCCCTTCCTGCTTCATCTGCTTACTAATCGAGTGTTCGGCATTCTCTATCGGCGCATCCCCGATAGACTCTTGATTTGCATCAAGATCAGGCGTAAATTCCCCTGCTAAACCAGGGTATTTTCCAATCATAGAGACAGGAAACTTGATTAAAGAGCTAATCGCTCTCAAAAACTCATCTCGTAAGCCACGGATCAAAATATTTGCGGCGGCATTCTGATCGGCGTGGGCTTCGTAACCACAGCTAACACATTTAAACTTCGATTGACTGACACGGTTAGCTTTATCAATATTACCACAATTGGGACAAGTTTGTGAAGTATGTTTAGGATTAACTCGGATTATTTTTCTGCCACGTTCGTTAGCTTTATTTTCAATAAATGTGCGAAGTTGACCAATAGCATTATCAAGTAATGCCTTATTTAATCCAGACTTTCTTTTTTTGCCATTTTGTTTATAGCCATCGCCGTCTTCTCTTTCTTTAGGTTTTGCGGCGGCTGTCATGTTTTTTAGTTTTAAATCTTCTAAAATAACTGATTGATATTCGCTGGTTATTTTATGGGCTAATTGAGCATTTCTCCCTTTTCGCTGACGAGCAATTTTCTCGTGAACACGAGCAAGTTTAGCGTAGGTTTTACGCTGATTATTAGAGTTATCTTTTTGCCTAGAAGCTTGACGCTGTAATCGGTTAAGTCGCTTTTTCTGAATTTTTGCGTAGCGTTTAGCTTCTGATTGTCTTCCTAAATCATCGGTAAATATTGCCACAGCACCCATATCTAAACCAACACATTTATCGGATTCTTTATAGATCGTGTCGTCGGTTTCAACGGTTAACTGTAGATAATATCCCGTCGCTTTACGAGTAATTTTAGCCATTCGGGGAGCTTTCCCTTGCAATCGATCGAGTCCCCGCACTTTTAATAATCCTATCTTTGAAGAAACGATAACCCCATTAGATTTAATTTTTATAGTATCAGGTTGACCATTAACAAGAGTCTCCACTTTATCCCGTCTTCCTTTGAATCTGGGAATCCCCCGAATGCCTTTTTTAGCGGCATCATAAGCGGTTTTAATCACACTTTTAAAAAAGCCTTTTTTAAACTCTGTTTCAATTTCACCGATAAATTTTGCCGTATTTTCTCGAAAGTAAAAAGCAAGTTTCTTTCTGTTGAGATAATTAACAGCATCCTTGTCAATATTTTCGGCATTCATAAAACGACGAATAGGAATAGAATTTAAAGGAGTGTATTCTTTTCCGTTACTTGTCTTTTTAAAATAGGCGATTTTACAGCAAGGATTGCCGATTAAAAGCTTTTTCTCTTTATCTTTAAGGGTTTTAAACTCTTTTTCGTCGTAATCCCCAGAATAACTTAACCCCCATATTTCAGGGCTAAACTCATCAAATTTATGTTTTTTGCGATAATATCTTTGTTTTGATTCTTCCTTAAGTGCGATCGAAAGATTCCAGAGTAACTTACACGCAGCCAAAGACTGATCAATTTTGCTGACCTGTTCTTCGGTGGGATGAATTTTAAACTCTAGGACTTTCATGTTAGGCTCAAAAATCAAATACTTTTATACTAGCTTTAGTTTAGAGCTATGTCAAATAACAAATTCTGCATTCTAAGGGCAAGGCCCATGAACGAGTTAAAAATCCTTGAAAACTATTTCCAGAAGACGAAAAGGACTAAAACCGAGGTTGAGAGCGGCGATCGGTATGTAATCAGATTCATCCATAACTATTTTTTCTCCTTAGAAATTCTGCGAGTCATCCCCATTCCCATGGTGGTTTTCCGTCCCACTCCCGCGTAGAGGGCAAAATCCGCCAGTGCATTAATCGCTTTAATCTTTGCGGGTTCCACCTCTCCCAAAAGACGATAGTGAATCTCGCCCACACAACCGATCGACTGGTTTTTATAGGCTTCGTCGGCTAATTTCGTTTGAATATCGAAGAAACTGGGGAAAATCGACTCTAGGGCGATGGAATCGAAGGGGATACCGCTATAGCGATTCCAACGACCAAGAAGGCTATTAAACACCAGTTCCCGCGTCGGTAAGGCACTATCGAATTTTCCCTGCCGGAAGATGACGGGGGTAGCGAAAAGGAAATCAAATTCCCGATTCGTTTCCGAGGCGTTTTCATACAGGTATTGATAAGTACAATAGTTCGCCCAGAATTGAACCGATTGCGGGGTGGCGAGGACGCTAGTGATGACGAGATCGGCGGAACCGAGATGCCAGGGTTGTTTTGGATTGAGATTCAACCAGAGTGAGGTTAATTTACCGAATAATCGGTCATCGAGCCGAGAAATCCGCCACCAGCATGGAGTTTCGTGCGCGATCTCCCGTTCGTGTCGCCACTGCGGGGAATTTATCGTTTTTCCCCCGGATTGCATCTGTAGTGGCGATAAGGTAAAAGCTTTATCCGCCTCCGATGCGTGTAGAATTTTCCCTAATTCCTGATCGACACTACTGACAAGGGTAAGGAATAGCGCATGAAGGTGTCGTCCGGTGAGAAAATTCGGATAGATCGGCGATCGGGGTGTGAGATTGAGAACGAGACTGTAGGGCATTAACTTAATCGGGCCTTGGCAAAAATTTGTCCGGGGGTTAGGGTTAAATCGGGGAGGAGAATATCGCTCATCTCGTCATCACCTTTTTTAATCGCTGGGGGTGCGTCGGGATAGAAAATCGTGATCTGCTTGGCCCGGGGATCGACGATCCAGACGCGACTGACTCCCGCTTTTAGGTAGTCCACGGCTTTTTCGCTCAGGCTGCTGAAGGATTGTTCGGGAGAAATAATTTCGATGACTAATTCCGGGGGAACGGGACAAGCTTCATCGGTGAGGGGAATATCTCCTAATCTTTCTGGGGAAATGTAGAGGAGATCAGGAACCGGACACCAATCTCGATCGTTTTTGCTGAGAATAATTGCCCATTCGATTCCCACTTCTCCCCGTCCTTGATTCCAGCGATCGAGTACGAGAAATAAAGCACCGGTTAAACGAGAATGAAAGAATTTCGGTGACATTTTCGGGATCGCTTCTCCATCGACTAATTCATAGGTAATATCGCCATCGGGAGCGGTTAGCGAGAGAAATTCCGGTAAAGTGAGGGATTTAGAAGAGATAAGAGTCATGGTCAATTTTCAACCGAAGCGATAGGACAATCGAGCGGGAATTTTGAGATCAGGGAGATCGCTTATTTGGTAATATTCCCCGCGCATTCTTACGTTACGGATTAAACTAACGGGAGGCATATTAATCACATCGTAGCCAATCACCTGATGGGTAAACATAACATCGAGAGGATTTAAAGGATAGGGATAGATAAATAGGGTTTGCGGCAAAAAGTTTTTCGTGGGGACAGGGTGTGGGGTGTGGGGTTTTACCGATTTTCAGGTGGTCAATTACCTAAGTAGCTGGTTATAATTAAATTAAAGATAGATTTTGTCTTTGATCCCCCCTGCCCCCTTAATAAGGGGGCATCTGATAATTTTTAACGCCTACCTACTTAATTTTCAGGGAAAAAGTACCTGAATTTTTCCCCCCGATCACTCCCATATCTGGTACTTTTTGATTGACAAAAGGTCTAAAAGTGTTACCCAACAAGGTTTTCAGATTTATTCAGCAAACCCTAATTATCCTTTTAGGAGGGGCCATCGGCACGGCAGCGTGGCGCTCTTTCTTTTCTGGTAATCCTTAGAAATATTACTATAATTTCTCACTTTAGGGTAGTTATGAGAGGAAATTAGCAGATGTCAAACTCAGGTTAAAAATAAGAGATTCCTAACCCATTCTACCCATAATTATGCTTTCCTCAACCATCTTTTTAACAATCGCCACAATGCCACTATTATCCCCCCAATTAAAACGAAAGGAAACATCACCACCCCCAGAAAGAAAGCAACGATTAAGGGATATTTTCGGGTTTCTAATTGCCGAATTGCCTGATCGCAATCTTGAACATATCCTGCTAACCCCAATGCTTGAAATAATTCCCGCGACTGAAGATATGCTTCTTTCGCTTCCGCTATACGTTTGAGTTTATAGTAGGTAACTCCCAGATTAAACCAAGATTGTGCTTCAACCCCCCGATCACCGATTTCCCGTGTGATTGCTAAGGACTGTTGATAAAACTCGATCGCTTTTTGGTATTCTCCTAGGGAATCGTAAACATTGCCTAAATTACCGTAGGAATTCCCTTCACCCCCCCGATCACCGATTTCCCGAAGGATTGCTAAGGACTGTTGATGAAACTCGATCGCTTTTTGGTATTCTCCTAGGGAATAGTAAACATTGCCTAAACCCATGTAGGAATACCCTTCACCCCCCCGATCACCGATTTCCCGTGTGATTGCTAAGGACTGTTGATGAAACTCGATCGCTTTTTGGTATTCTCCTAGGGAATAGTAAACATTGCCTAAATTACCGTAGGATTTCCCTTCACCCCCCCGATCACCGATTTCCCGTTTGATTGCTAAGGACTGTTGATGAAACTCGATCGCTTTTTGGTATTCTCCTAGGGAATCGTAAACAGCGCCTAAATTATTGTAGGATTTCCCTTCACCCCCCCGATCACCGATTTCCCGTGTGATTGCTAAGGACTGTTGATGAAACTCGATCGCTTTTTGGTATTCTCCTAGGGAATCGTAAACATTGCCTAAATTACCGTAGGATTTCCCTTCACCCCCCCGATCACCGATTTCCCGTTTGATTGCTAAGGACTGTTGATAAAACTCGATCGCTTTTTGGTATTCTCCTAGGGAATAGTAAACATTGCCTAAATTATTGTAGGAAGACGCTTCACCCCTCCGATCACCGATTTCCCGTGTGATTGCTAAGGACTGTTGATGAAATTCGATCGCTTTTTGGTATTCTCCTAGGGAATCGTAAACATTGCCTAAACTGGTGAGGGATGCGGTATATTTCCAGTGGGTTTGATCTTCCTGTTGTTGGTAAACAATGACTAATTCAAGGTAATAATCGGCCCGGGTTTGATAATACCCGCGTCGGGTGAGAAAATCCTCGATAGCACGGAGAATACCAAAAGCATTGTCGTACTCGGTTAACTGATAGCAATGATAGAAAATTTCTAGGTAAGGTTGCACATCGTTGAGGATTTCCCAGGAGTCGGGTTTAGCAATAGAAAGATAATAGGCGATCGCTTTTTGGTGTAATTCCCTTTGATCGCCGGCTTTGTATTGTGCATATTCCCAAACTAAAGGCTGAAAACTAAAAATTCGCTGGCGATTTTCCTCTTTTTCTTCTAATAATGATCGTCGCTGCAATTCTCGTAAATCTGCCGTGATCTCGGACAGTGCGCTCTCCGGGTAATTATCCATCACTGCTTTAGCTGCCGGAGAATCAAATTCTCGACGATAAATGCTGGTTTTAGTGAATAATTCTTGCTGTCTTTGGCTAAGTCGCTGAAAACTAGCATCCAAAACTAAAGCAATTCCCACTGTCTCTTGACGATGGCTACCCATCACCTGCGGATCGCTCAAAAGTTGCGATAAATTTCCTAATCCTAAATCCGCTAACCTTTCTAAACTGCGGTTTTGCGGAAATTCTGCTAAGAGCAAATCCGCCACCAATCGCAATAGTAATGGATGCCCATCCACCCGTCGAGAAAAGTTCTCTATATCCCCTGTTATTTGCGATTCTGCTAACAATTGCGCCCCTTCAGGTGGTTTCAAACCTTTTAGCTCAATCCAATGGTTAAAACCCCTAGTTTTTGGCTTTTCTCTGGTGGTGACTATAATTTTGCTGGTGTCCCCTTTTTCTATCCAAGCGGTGAAAAACTGCTGATAAAATTCATTATTCCAAGAACCATCTTCCCCTAATAAACTCTCTAGATTATCGATAATAATTAGGTGGCGATGCTGTTGCAATTGCCTGATTAAAGCTGCCTGTAATTGTGTCTCTTGTTCGGGGACGGGATAACCAAATTCCCTCAGGACTTGGCGAGCTAAACCACTAAATCCGCCCAGATTTCCCGCTTCCCACCAAAAGCGTTTTGGGAATAAATCTTCATCGTCCTCTAGGGAAGGAGCGAGGGTAATTTTCTCCTCAAAAATTTTGCTGGCTAGGGTAGATTTACCAATTCCTCCAACTCCTTTGATGCCAATCATCGCAACATTTTGATCATTAAACCACTGCTTAATTTGGGTGATTTCCTCCTCTCTTCCCTGCCAATGGACGAGACTTTTTCGAGCATTTCCTCCCTTGAAAATACCCCTTTGACTACTGCGATTATTTTCTATTGCGTCTGCTTTTGCGTGCAGATCCGCCAGTCATTCAGGAGGGATTCCTAGATTTAAATTACCCTTAACTTCTTGAATGTTCAATTGTTGTTTAATATCTTTGTTTATTTGTGTACCGATTTGAGTTTTCGTTTCTGTTTGATTCTGATTAATTGTCATAATTTGTTGTGCTAGGGTTTGGATTTCTTGGGCAAAATCGGGGTCTTTGAGCATTTCTACCTGTAAAAAAGGAACCACTTGCTGTTCAATCATTGCCTCGGATTTGGTTTGTTCTGCTGCCGCTAAAACCTGAGCGGCGGTGGGTTCCTTTTGTAACTTTTGCTTAATTTTTTGCCACAATTCTACACCTTTATCCATTGCTCCTTCCGTTAATTTACCGATAACAGCTTCAAAGGCGATTTTAGCGATTTCGGCGGCGGCTAATTCGGCTAACATAATTATCAATCGGGGGAATTTTTCGCCATTCTAGCACAACTATTTGGGGATGAAATTGCTTCTCCTCTCCCATTTGTCTCCTGGCAAGGTTCTAAGCTGTACTGCATCTAAACTGCATATTAGAAATATTACTACAAATGCTTAGAATTCCTCTCTCCAGGCTCCCTTCCCATAGACAGTCTTAACGAGCAATTTAGATAGTCAACCTACTTAACGATGACTATAATCCTAGAGAGGATTCTTTTTTTCCTATCACTGCATAGAAGGGATCAGCAACCATAATTCCTAACATTTGCAGGAAACTGGGGGTAGTAGCAGGACGAACGATCGCCTGTACTTCCCTAAATCCCGCCACCGATTTAAAATAGGATTTCACTAACGCTACCCGGCCTAAATCGCTATTATCGCGCCAAGCAGCGATCGCTTTTTGGTAAAACATCCGATTGGAAAAACTGACCACCACCAGACCATTAGGCTTTAAAATACGATACAGTTCCGCAAAAATCGCCTCTGGATACTGCAAATACTGCACCGACACCGTGATTAACACCGCATCAAAAGAACTATCCCCTAGGGGCAATTTTGGCTGTGCATTCAGGTCTTGGACAAAATAACTATGCAAGCGGGGATTTTTGGCTAACTCCTCCCCATTCATCCCGTGACCTTCGATATGCTCAAATTCCATCTCCTCCGGTAAATGGGACACCCAGCTGCTCATCAGGTCTAAAATGCGTGTATTCGGCGATAAGATCTCTCGGTAGAGAGCGGTTAATCGATCGATAAAACCCTCATCCACGTGGGTGACGAAGCGGGGAAAAGCATAAAAATCGCTGTCTTTGGTCGGATCGAGTTTAGTTCTTTCTTCGGGTCGGAGCATTTTTGTCAAGTTAATTTTACTATTCTTAACATACCCCACAGACAGAAAAAAGGGTTAACCGAACTGGTCAACCCCTAGGCTTGGGAACGCGCTGTAAATCTTAGCTTTGAACGACTAGCTTAACGTTAGCGTTTTGCAGACCGCGCTGTTTCACTTCGGATAGGGTTTTGTTCACAGCGTATTTTTGGTTGATCGAGTTGATCAATTCGGTTTGATTGTGTTTTTTGGCCACACCCCAGAGGTCAGCGATTAAATCGAAGCTGCCGTCGGTATTGCGAGACCAACCGAGATCATATTCGCCATCGAGAACAGCAACGATGTCGGAGCGAACCCGTTGACCGTTGTAACCACGAACATCAGCTTCGGTTTTTACGCTAATACCGAGGTCGCGGAGAGAAGCTTTGAGGATTTCGGCATCGGTGATTTTGGTCCGGAGAGTGCTGAAATGAGACATTGGAATTTCCTCTTTGTAGATAAGAATCAACAACAACAGATTGAGAGTTAAAGAGTGCCGCCAAGCGGCTTTTCGAGGCATTGCTAGTCCCTGAGAACTAGCCTTTCATCCCGTTGGGAGCGGGCGAAAGTCTGTTAGAACTCCAATCGCTGGTACTCAGCGACGGAGGCCGAAGCAGGTCGGGCGCGTTGTCTGGCCCAATCACGCAGGGCCGTTACCTGTTCGGTCATGGTGCGAGATAGGGGCAGCGTCGCCTTAATCGCCGCAATAATGTCCAATTGCGTGAATTCGCGATCTTGGGCGAAGGCCTCATACATGGCGGCAATCAGCGCCTGTTCTATTTCCGCACCGGAAAACCCATCGGATACCTTGGCTAACTGCTCCAAATCGAAGCGAGAAATGTCGGAGCGTCGTTTAGTCAGGTGAATATTAAAGATATCTTGTCTTTCTTCGGAATTGGGCAAATCGACAAAGAAGATTTCATCGAAGCGCCCCTTACGGAGAAATTCCCCCGGTAGCCGTTCAATCCGGTTAGCTGTGGCCATAACGAAGACGGGCGAGGTTTTTTCCTGCATCCAAGTCAGGAAGGAGCCGAAGATGCGGCTAGAGGTTCCCCCATCGGAATCGGCGGAGCCCGTGCCACCAGCAAAAGCTTTATCTAATTCATCGATGAAAAGAATGGCCGGAGAGATGGATTCGGCAGTTTTTAAGGCATTACGCAGGTTAGCCTCGGACCGTCCCACCATGGAACCATCGTAAACCCGTCCCATATCTAAGCGCAGGAGCGGTAAACTCCAGAGGCGCGAGGTGGTTTTAGCGATTAAGGACTTACCACAGCCCGGTACTCCTAAAATTAGCATCCCTTTCGGTTGGGGGAGTCCGTAACCTCTGGCTCTTTCTGTAAAAGCGTTTGAGCGCTGTTTTAACCATTTTTTTAGTTCTTCCAGACCACCGACGGCATTGATGGTCTCGTCCTCTTCAACGTATTCTAAAATTCCGTTGCGGCGAATCAGTTGTTTTTTCTCGGAAAGGACGATTTCTACCTCGTCTTCCGTCAATTTGTTCGCTTTTACATGGGCTTTGCGGTAAACTTTTTCGGCTTCATCTTTGGTTAAGCCTAAGGCCGCTTTCAGGAGTTTTTCCCGGACCTCTGTGGTGGTACGACGATTTTGATTTTTGCCTAGGTGTTGCGAGAGTACCGTATCTAACTCTCCCATGTCCGGCAGGGGAAAATCTAGAACTACTACGTCTTTCTCTAGTTCTATGGGGACTTCTTGCAGGGGAGACATTAAAATAATGATTTTTTCGGTTCCTTTAAAGCTGGCGATCGCATCTCTTAACCAGCGATTGACCGGAGCGGAAGTGATGAACGGATGCAGGTCTTTAAAGATGTAGATACCCGCTTCCCGTTGACGCACTACCCATTCGATCGCCGCTTCTGGCGATACGGTATTATGTTGACTGGTTTGGCGCGGTTGACCTAGTTCGATCATGCCGTGGGTGACAGTCCAGACAAACACCCGTCGATGTTGTGTATTTAGTTGGGCTATTTTGCTGATGGCTTCTTCCGCCCTTTCCTCCTCGGAGGTGACGAGGTAAATCAGGGGATACTGAGCCTTGACGAGAATTTCTAGCTCTTCTTTCATAACATCGACCCTATTTGTGGTAACGGTTTAGACCTTGGGCGGCTGATGGCTGTAGATGCCTTGTTCGGCTACTGAGAGTTTAGCAGGGAACTAAGGCTGCTTCTCCCTCTGCGGTTGCTTGGGCGCCGACGGGTTCGGGAACTTCGAGCGGGAACTCGTCGCCGACTATTCCGGGCTGGCGTTTGATCGACCTTAGCCGATCTTCTTTCATTACTAAGGCGGCATCACACTCGGGACAGACATGAACCTGATAGGTTTTGCCATAGGCGGTGGCTTCGATTTCTTCTACCTTTTCGGGGTATTTCAGGTAAAAAGCGATCGCTTTCTCCACTAGCCCTGACATCGATTCTTCATCGATCGCAGCCCTTATTTTTAGTTGACGATGGACTCCAGGGGGAAGGTACAGTGTGACTTTTTGCTTGTCTTGCATATCACTAAATTGGTTTACCCGGGTATGTGTCCTTACTATAACCACTGTCTTTCCCTCCTGTCAAGATGGTAAGCTGTTATAACAGCATAATTGTAACATTTCTTTACAATTGTTGGGGAAGTGGGGTGATGGGGGTGATGGGGAGGGGGAATTATGAATTATGAATTGGGGAGGTGGGGAAGTGGGAATTATGAATTATGAATTATGAATTATGAATTGGGGAGGTGGGGAAGTGAGGAAATTGAACTAAAACCCCAACCCCCAACACCTAAAACCTGTCTCCTGTCTCCTGTCTCCTGAATTGAGCAAACCCTAATTACTATTGATACGACTTAAAAAGGCTTGTAGGCGCTCGCTGTGGGGATGATTAAAGAAGGTGTCGGGATCAGCTGCTTCTTCGATCACACCTTGATTAAAGAACAAAACCTTGTTAGAGACCTCCTTAGCGAACTGCATTTCGTGGGTGACGACTACCATAGTCATCCCCTCATCGGCCAATTGACGCATAACGTTTAACACTTCCCCGACTAATTCTGGATCCAGGGCTGAAGTGGGTTCATCAAATAAAATCACCTCTGGTTTCATGCAGAGACTGCGAGCGATCGCCACCCGTTGTTTTTGTCCTCCCGATAATTGGTCGGGATAAACATCGGCTTTTGGGGCCAATCCCACCTTTTCCAGATAATGAATTGCGGTCTCTTTAGCCTCATTTTCCGAGTGGTGTAACACTTGCTTGGGGGCTAACACCAAGTTTTGTAAAACGGTGAGATGGGGAAAAAGATTAAAGTGTTGAAACACCATACTTACCCGGCTGCGTAAGTTGCGGAGGACCGATTGATTTAACTTCGGGGAAGAGATGTCAATTCCCATCACCTCCAAGCGGCCGCCGTTAATTGTTTCCAAACGATTGAGACAGCGTAAAAAGGTACTTTTGCCGCAGCCAGAGGGACCGATTACCGATACCACATCCCCTTGATAAAGAGTGCCTGTAACTCCTTTAAGTACCTCTAAAGAGCCGTAACTTTTGCGTAAACCTTCACTGACAATCACAGGGGTGGTAGTGGTCATGATATCCTCTCGTAAAAAATTTTACATTCTGTCTGTACAAAGGTATCGAGATTA
The DNA here is from genome assembly GCF_020245945.1 of Microcystis sp. M015S2. Lineage (NCBI taxonomy): Bacteria > Bacillati > Cyanobacteriota > Cyanophyceae > Chroococcales > Microcystaceae > Microcystis > Microcystis sp. M015S2. The sequence continues at coordinate 11,670 of NZ_JADBTX010000040.1, read as the reverse complement.
GTTTCTGCCAGATTGTATCCTTGACGACATTTTATCAAGAGGAATAATCATAATACTCAAATAGTCTCTCTACATCTGTCTTGGGTGGAAAGTAGGACGAAATTACTAACTTAGTTGAGCGAAAAAATCAAGGAGAAACAATTAAAAAATGATTAAATTTTGGCGAGGGCGGGCGGTGCAGAGAGTCATCTTTGCCTTGTTAGGATTAGTCTTGGCGCTCGGATTAAGTGTTATTCCGGCTTTTTCTCAGACCCCTCCTAATCCTTTTCGAGTCGCCACAGAAGCGACTTTTCCGCCCTTTGAATTTCAACAAGGGGGACAATTAACCGGGTTTGATATCGATTTAATGCGGGCGATTGGCAAGGAAGCCGATCTCAACATTGACTTTAGAAATTTACCCTTTGATGGCATTATTCCGGCTCTACAAGCGAGAACAGTGGAAGCCGCTATTAGTGGTATGACCATCACCGCCGAACGCGCCCAAGCGATTTCTTTTTCTCGACCTTATTTTAGGGCTGGTTTAGCGATCGCTGTTCGGGAAGATAATAAAACGATTAAAAATTTTGAAGACTTAAAAGGCAAAAGAATTGCCGTCCAAATTGGCACTACGGGAGCCTTAGAAGCGACAAAAATACCTGGAGCAGTGGTTAGTCAATTTGACTCGGCGGCTTTAGCTTTGCAGGAATTAATTAATGGTCGAGTTGAGGCGGTAGTTAACGATAAACCCGTGACTTTGTATGCAATTAAACAAGCGGGTTTAAGGAGAGTAAAAGTAGTCGGAGAATTATTAACGGAGGAATTCTACGGGATTGCTTTACCCAAAAATTCCCCCTATCTCCAGTTAATTAATGATGCTCTCGGTCGAGTCATAGAAAGTGGTCAGTACGATGCTATTTTTCGGCAGTGGTTTGGAGAAAAACCGCCAGAATTACCCTTAGTTGCCCCAGCTTTAAATAATTTACAGGAATCAAGTTTTAACTGGGGAGAATTATTCTATAACCTGATTGTGAAAGGGGTTCCCTGGACAATTCTGTTAACAGTTCTGTCTTTTCTTTTCGGGTTAATCGGCGGAACTTTAGTGGCCATTGCCCTGATTTCTCCCTACAAATGGTTAAAAACAATTTGCCGCATCTATGTGGATTTCTTTCGGGGAACACCGATGCTGGTGCAATTATTCTTGATCTATTTTGGTTTGCCCGGGTTGTTCCGAGAAATTGGCTTAAATATCGACTTAGATCGTTTACCTGCGGCCCTATTTGCCCTAAGTTTAAATGTAGCAGCCTATTTAGCTGAAATTATGCGCGGCGGTATTCAATCGATCGATAATGGTCAATGGGAAGCTTGTTCTAGTTTAGGAATGTCGCCGGTGCAAACCATGCGCGAGGTGATTTTTCCCCAAGCTTTTCGCCGGATGTTGCCACCGTTGGGGAATGAATTTATCACCCTCATTAAAGATACCAGTTTAGCGGCAGTAATCGGTTTTGAAGAATTATTCCGGCAAGGTCAGTTAATGGTAGCCACTACCTATAAAGCTTTCGAGATTTATATCGCCGTTGCTTTGGTTTATTTGGTTTTAACTACCCTTTCCTCCGTGGTATTTAAGCGCTTAGAGATTTACATGGATCCCCTACATAAATCTAAACAGGAGCAGAAAGCCTAGGGGCAACAGATGGGAACTGATAGTAAACGTCGTGCTTTGCTTACCTCATAAGCGATTAAAGGTAGCAAAAAAAGAATTAGATTCGGAGAATGAATCAGCCCTACCAAAACCCCGGAGCGCATTAGCTTTTCGGTGGGATGCTTACAGCCAGCTGCTGATATATCCGTAATAATTTAAGAGTTACTAATAATTGCTGATTGTCGGTATTTCTGCAAATGTGAGATCACCCGTAAATCAGTCGGTCGAACCCGCGTTTCTAGAGGCAGAAATAAGCCAAAAAGCCCCTAAACCAGAGGTAAGAACCATGATAATAATTAACCCGACCAGTAACCAACTATTTTTAGAAAATGGCTGTTTTGAAGCAGTAACGGTGATAGGAGGGGTGACTAAGACTTCTTCCTTAACCCGCAGCGAAGGAGAGGGAGGTGTAACCAGACGGGGACGAACCCGGACCAAGAAGGAGGGTTCCTCGATGGGATTCCTCTCAAAACTCTCTACCACTTTTTCTAATCTTCTTCCCTGAGCAACTACTGTCTCGATTTCCTGACGTAATTGCCGATTACTCTTGACAAGTTGCTGGTTTTGTGTTTCTAGAAATTCCACCCGTACCTGGGTGGCCTGTAATTCTTTGACCAATTCTCGATAGACCGAGAGGGGAACCGAGGGGCGACTGGTGAAACCCTGGGGTCTTTGGGGGGAAATACGCGGCGTAGTGGTCATGAATCGACTAATTTAGGGCTTTTAAGCGGTAAAAATGGCCCACAGGACCGGTTCCTTGACCGATGGCGAGGGAATGCTCAAGGGCGTTAGTAACGTACTCCTTGGCTTTTTTCACCGCTATTTTTAGGTCATCACCCAAAGCGAGGTTAGCAGCGATCGCTGCCGATAGGGTACAACCAGTCCCGTGAGTATTATTGGTTTCGACGCTTCTGGTCTTAAAAGTTTCCCATTCCTGCCCATCAAAGTAGATATCAACCCCACGCAGCTGGCCTTTCATGCCGCCACCTTTGACTAATACTGGTGTGGCCGACTTCTGGAAAATAATTGCGGCGGCCGCTTTCATCGCCTCAAAATCATTGATCTCGATGCCACTTAAAAGCTGCGCTTCGTAACGATTAGGGGTAATAATCGAAGCCAGAGGAATTAAACTATTAAAAAGACTATCTAAAGCTCGATCATCAATTAATTTGGCTCCTACCCGCGAAACCATAACCGGATCCACCACTAAACTGATTAAACGCCAACGCTCGATCGCCTCGGCCACTGCTTCGATAATCTCGCTGCTGAACAGCATTCCTGTCTTGACCGCTTGCACACCCAGATCCCCGACCACGGCATCGATTTGGGCTGTTACCATTTCTGGACTTAAGGACTCGACGCGCTCGACCCCCAGGGTATTTTGGGCGGTAACGCAGGTAAGGGCGCTGGTGCCGTGAACTCGGTGGAAGGCGAAGGTTTTCAAATCAGCTTGAATTCCCGCGCCGCCACCACTATCGGAACCGGCGATGGTAAGGGCAATGGCAGTCATAGGAGGTTAGCGATCAATCTGACGACGACGTTGTTGCAAGAATTCGGGTATATCTAATCCCGGGAGTTTTGCTGGTTCGGGAGTCGGGACAGGACTAGGTGCGGGGGTATTGATCACCACCTTGTTAGTGGTGGGACGAGAGGGGGAATCGCCGGAAAAACCGGTGGCAATGACGGTAATTCTGACTTCTCCCTGCATTTTCTCGTCAATTACTGCCCCAAAGATGATATTAGCGTTGGGATCCACCACTTCATAGATAATTTCGGCGGCGGCATTGACTTCGTGTAGGGTTAGATCTTGACCACCAGTGATATTAAAGACTACACCTTTCGCCCCTTCGATCGAGGATTCCAGTAACGGCGAGGAAATAGCAGCGATCGCTCCTTCCTTAGCCCGAGATTTTCCGGAACCGATGCCGATGCCCATTAGGGCTGAACCCGCATCGGCCATCACTGCCCGCACATCGGCGAAATCCACATTCACCAGACCGGGGATAGTGATAATATCCGAGATACCCTGTACCCCTTGCCGCAGCACATCATCAGCGACGCGAAAAGCCTCCTGTAGGGGAGTTTCGGCGGGTATTACCTGTAATAACTGGTTATTGGGGATAATAATCAGGGTATCGACCCGACTTTGTAAACCGCCCACCCCTTCATCGGCCTGATTAGTGCGACGACGACCCTCGAAGGTAAAGGGACGAGTCACAACTCCCACGGTCAAACAGCCGATTTCTTTGGCAATTTCGGCCACAATTGGAGCAGCCCCCGTTCCCGTGCCGCCGCCCATGCCGGCGGTAATAAAGACTAGATCGGTTCCTTCCAATGCTTGGGCGATTTCATCCCGGGACTCTTCCGCCGCTTTCTGTCCGATCGCCGGATTGCCGCCCGCCCCTAGGCCGCGGGTTAATTTTGTCCCGATTTGTAACCTCTGGGGGGCGGAGGAGTGGGCCAGGGCCTGGGCATCGGTGTTAATTGCCCAAAATTCGATTCCGGTCACGCCGCTGGCGATCATGCGGTTAACGGCGTTACAGCCCCCACCGCCGACCCCGATCACCTTGATCTTGGCGACATTGCTCGGCACGATGCGATTACTACGACTTTCTTCTCGGGGTGTCATCTGTGATTCATGGGGACGAGTAAATAATACTCCAGCATTATTCTGAGAGTAATGATTATCTTCGCTCATAGCTGAACTGGCATAATCGTTACTGTTCAGATTGGGATAGGTGGAAACAATTTCATTAATCGATGTCATTGGAATTGGAACACTTTTAGTACAAGATTCTGTTATTGATTTGGTGAATCAGAGATGCAATGTTAACACTATCACTAATATTATGTCTGTTCCAGTATCTACATTATCAGTTTCTGGTTCAGAAAATCATAATTTGGGGTTTTTGGCAATACATAAAGGGAATAATTGCGGTTATTTGCTGCTCAATTCCAGTTAATCCCTACCAGTTGCCGTTACTTTGGCCACCATAGGGGCTGGCTGCGGTTTTAATTGTACAGTGGGAGCATCGGGATTGCTCAGGTCAATGTAGAGGATTCGCGCTAGAGGTATCTTGGATGACAATGGCCGTGATTGTACAAGAGCGGTTAATTTTTCGGGCAATCTATCTTTATAAAAACCTAAATAGACCTGTCCTAGCTCAGTTTTTAGTACAAGATTACTAGGATTGCGCCAATCGATGGCGGTAACTTTAATCGATAAGTTATCAACTAAGGGATAAATTTTCTGCCACTGTTGTTGATATTGTCGGTCGTAACCAAGCACTTCTAGGCTAGGTAATTGGCTTTTGGGTAGAGTTCGACCATAATAGTTTTGAGGAATTATCGTTCCGGTGGCATCTAAAAAACCTTGCTGTTGATGAGAACGCCAACGGGCAACAGGTTTTCTTTCTTGAATAGAAACAATCACTTTCGGGGGTAATAATTGCCGCTCGATCTTAACGTCGGCAATAGCGGGAATAGCCGCTAATTTTTCTCGTAATTGATGGGTGGGTAATTCCCAGATAGATAGAGGATAGCTTAATTTTAGCCAAGCACGAATCGACTCGGGCGACATTAATTCTGTGCCTTCGATTTCCACCTGTCTGGCCTTGGTAATTGTCCAATAGGGCGAAGTCATCCCCCAAGCTAATCCCGTCGCTAAACCACTAACCACCAGAAAGCGACCCAAGGCTTGCCACACCTTCGATCGCCTTTGGTGGCGCAGGTTTTGTCGTTTTTGTTCCAGGGAGAGGGAAGAAAGGATTTGATCACTCATAGAGAAAATCCGGGACAGTTTTGCTGTTATCTTAGGTCGCGAGGTGGGCTGCTGGCAACTTGATCGCTACTCAAATAACCAGTTTGACAAAGAAAGAGATAATCAATGTTATAACAGTAGTAGTCTACAGGCGTTCTTTTGTCTGTCTCCAGTAAACCTAAACGCTCCTTTTTGCCAAGATATTTCGACGGTCAGCCAGAAAGAGCATTTCGGCAAGAACAGCCTAATTTATCTGAAAATTACCTATGGTTATCAACAAACGCGGACTTGTTCTCGGTGCTACAGCAGTGGTCCTGTCTACCGTCGCCGTCACGGGGGCGGGATTCCGTCTCTCCCAAAGTCAAGCTTTTTTTCAGGAAAGTCCCAAGGAAACCGTTGATGAGGTTTGGCAGATCATCAACCGCACTTACTTAGATGGCACTTTTAATCAATCGGACTGGAACGCCATCCGCAATCAGTATTTAAATCGTTCCTACAAAAATCAAGAGGAAGCATACACCGCTATCCGCGAGATGTTGAAAACTCTCAATGATCCCTATACCCGTTTTATGGATCCCAAAGAGTTTAATAATATGAAGATCGATACATCGGGAGAATTGACTGGGGTAGGGATTCAATTGACCAAAGATGAGAAAACTAAGCAGTTAGTCGTGGTTTCACCCATTGAAGATACTCCCGCTTCTAAAGCTGGTGTGCTGCCTAAAGATGTGATTATCGCTATCGATGGGAAATCTACCGCAGGCATGGAACTGGAGCAAGCGGTGAGCATGATCCGCGGCAAAGTGGGGACAAGCGTTAAGATCACGATTCAACGGGGTGAGGAGAAGAAAGAATTGACTCTTACCCGGGCCAAAATTGAAATTCACCCGGTGCGCGCCCACACGGAAAACACCCCGATTGGTAAAGTCGGTTATATCCGTCTTAATCAATTTAGCGCCCAAGCTAGTGGCGATATGAGTCAAGCGATTCGCGAATTGGAAGCTGAAGAGGTGAAGGGTTATATTCTCGATCTGCGTTCTAACCCCGGCGGTTTACTCTACGCCAGCATCGAAATCGCTCGGATGTGGATACCTGATGGTTTAATTGTCTCTACGGTCGACCGCAAAGGGGTGACGGAACGTCAACGGGCCAACAATCAAGCTTTGACTAATAAACCGCTAGTCGTCCTCGTCGATGGTGGTTCCGCCAGTGCCAGTGAAATTCTCTCCGGAGCTTTACAGGATCATGATCGGGCGGTTATTGTCGGTACGAAAACCTTTGGTAAGGGATTAGTGCAATCGGTACGCAGTCTTAGTGATGGTTCGGGATTAGCGGTGACAATTGCCAAGTATCTCACCCCCGATGGACGGGACATCAATAAAGATGGTATTCATCCGGATGTGGAGTCGGAACTGAGCGAGGAAGATCGCAAAAATCTTCAACAGGAACGGGATCAGGTGGGAACCTTCCAGGATCCTCAATTCAAGAAGGGTTTTGAAATCTTGGAAAAAGAAATCACTGAAGGCAAGAAAACGCCCACCAATACCGCTAAACAATAGGTTGACATTTGCCCGCTCGAATTAAACCCACCCGACGGGCGATCGCTTCTCCCCGCTCGGCAAAAGGACCCCAGTATTGACCATTGACTGGGGTTTTTCCGTTTTCTAGGGCTATAATCTGACAAATTCCGGTATTTTCCTGGACAATGTACCAGTTTTGTCCGCTATTATCCATAGATTTTTCTCCTTAATCCCTCTATTCCCTTGTTTATAGCGTCTCTCAATCCCGAAGTAAAAAATTTTTATCAACTTCTTGACAAAACCGGGGAGATAAATGCTAATATTAAAAAGGTCTGTCCAATGGGGATTAGCCAAGCGGTAAGGCAGCGGGTTTTGGTCCCGCCATTTCCTAGGTTCGAATCCTAGATCCCCAGTTTAGTATTTTTTATTCCCAATCCGCCAATGATCGAGAATATCCTTGATCAAAGCTTCCTTTAGCCAAATACGACCGATAAGCGCCAGGGGAACCGCCAGAAATAGCCCTAAAAAGCCAAAAATCGAGGCAAAAAACAACTGGGCCAACAGGGTAAAAGCGGGTAAGAGCTTGAGCGACTGCACTGTTAAAATGGGCAGCGGTGAATGATGGTCGAAATATTGAATTAACAGATAAATACTGCTGTAGAGTAGTAAAACCGCCCAGGGTTGCCAGGGAGCTTCCAGAAGGGCGATAGAAAAGGGTAAAATCGTGCTTAGAACCGGCCCGAGGTTGGGGATAAAGGTGAGAAATCCGGCCAGAATAGATTGGGAAAAAGCGAGGGGAATGCCGATCAGGGATAGACCTAGGCAACTGCCCAAGGTCATAATCAACATATGACAGAAAATCCCTTTTAGCCAAGCTTTTAAATCTCGATCGCAATCTTCTAGGATCGATCGTACCCGAGGACGGTAGAAAGCGGGAAATAAACGCAGAAAACAACGGTGGTAAGCGGCAGGATCGGCGAGAATCATCAAGCTCAGGGCAACAATTAGCAGTAAGCTGAGGATAATGCCGAAAGTACCGTAAAAAATGCTTAAACCCCGGCCAGCAATTTGGTTAATCAGGGGTTGTAATTGAGCGAGCAGCGTTTTAAAGTCCGGGAAGACACTGGCCAGACTAGGATCGAGATAATCCTCAAGACGATGCACTTGTCCCCAGAGTCTTTCTATAGCTTGGGGTAATAAACTAAATAATTGGCGAAATTGTTGAACTAAAGCGGGTATAATCCCCACAAAAATACCGATAATACCAATAAAGAAGCTAAAAAGAGTGATAATTAGGGCGTGGGAACGTTTGAGGTGATGACGCTGCCACCAAGTCACAGCCAAATTTAAAATCTGAGCTAGAAGAATCGCCATCAATAATAATAAGAGAATCTGTCGAATTTGCCAGAGAATCAACAGACAAAAGACTAACAGGACTAAACCGAAGCTACTGCCAAAAGTCATGATAAGCAAGGAGAAAGGAGAAAGATTCCTAATCAGTTATTGTCCGTCTCCAGAGGGCAAAAACCGTGAGCAGAAAAGGAGTAAAAACCAGAATTAAAGTGTTAAAAGGACTGGGAGTGATCGATAATAAAGGGCCAAGATATTTAATTCCCAGGGAAATCAAAGCCGATATCAAGATTATTTTTATAATAAAGCCGCTCATAGATCAGTTTTTAGGTAACACAAGCACTATCTTATCCCTGAAGAGGGTAAAAATTGGTCAAAATGTGGAAATTATCTGCCATCGGTTTTATAGACCTCTTGCATAATTTTTTTATGGTACGATAGACGGTTTTGCTTTTTTCTCGATTTTTAGATTGGTAATTAGGCACCTCAATAAGCATCGCTTATTGAGGATGATAAAGCTCAAAAGTGCTGAAAACACAGGGTTTTTGAGATACGCAAAAAATAGTTTCTTTGAACTATCGATCATGTTATGTCAATAATAGTCGCTAGAACTTAAGTTTTCCCTAGCTTGTTGAGAATATCCCTTTGCCGAACATTTGTATTGTTTTTGGAGAATTCCTTAACTTATAAGGGTTTCAAGGATTGTCTTTGTCAATAAGGCTTCCTTGTTGCGGTGACTAATTACTTAGATGGAAGTCGAAAAAAGAATAAAATGTGATCTTAGGTCAGGAAATCATCTATACTTTTGCTATATTTATGGCTCTCTTGGGTTTGGTGGGTAAAATGTATTCTAAGATACAGTCTTGCTGGCGAGCGAGTGGAACGAACCACAGAGACACAAAGGACACAAAGATCGATCGCTACTATATAAGTTAAACTTATCACACAAAGAATAAGAGAGCCGGCAGCGGTCATGATTTTAGTTTATTTAAAAAAAGTCGAGTTCGTTTTCATCCTTTAACTACCAGCATAGAAGACAGTGGTTATCAGGGAATAGCTGCATACCATAGTAATAGTTATACACCGAAAAAGAAACCGAAAAATGGCAAATTAAAGGAGTATAACAAGGCTTTAGCCAAAGAAAGGATTATCATTGAACCTATAAATAGGAAACTCAAAATCTTTAAAATATTATCCTGTAAATATCGGAATCGTCGCCGAAGATATAGTTTAAGAGTTAACTTGTTGACGGCTATTTATAACTGTGAGTTAGGTATAGGTATAGCAACTTCTTAAAAGTTGTCAAACATTAATCTACAAGGAGAATTTATTCTCAATTTTTATAATTGAGATAGTTTGTGCCGCTTAAATAAAGAGGTTTTGATAACCAAATTAAAGCATATCTAAAGAGTTTTGAGTTAAAAGTAAAACTTCAGGTTTTTATTCAGAACGAACATACTAATCAACTTTTTTTTGGGTAAAATTAGTTAACCCACCACTATAACATATAATTAATTTGCAAGAGTTCTATTGCACGATTACCTCACTTTCATCATCAAAGACGATTAATTTCACGCTCTGGTTCTTTAGCAATGCCTGCCCTAATTCTATACTAAAAACACTGTTAAAAGGGGAGAATTAATCCCCCCATCAATCTAGACAAAGAAACTATTGACCGCAATAGTGCCGAGCGCCGGTAAAGTACCCGTTAATCCGGTGAGATTAATCACCAAATCATTAGCACTTTGGAAACCCGCCGTACCGTCGTTGATAATTAGGTAAGTAGAAGAACTATTGTCCCGCACTAAAACAGCACTGTTAATTCCGAGAGCTTGATTTCCGGCTGTTGCCCCATTAGCATCGGTAAAGACGTTAGTAACAATGGTGTTAATATTGGTCGTGGTGCTATTTGTTGCCCGGGTAAAAGCGAGAGGGGCATTAATTGCCGCACCAGCTTGACTAAGCAGGTCAATTTTATCAGTACCAATAGCAAAATCCGTAACTCGGTCTAGGGCTGCCGCGGTGGACTGACCAAATTGGAAGATGAATATGTCTGTCCCCGTCCCACCGGTTAAAGTATCGACTCCAGCAGCACCATTGAGGCTATTATTGCCACTATTCCCTGTAATCTGGTTATTTAAGCCATTACCCGTGCCATTAAGATTACCAGTACCAGTGAGAACGAGATTTTCCACGTTGTTAGGAAGGGTATAGGAAATGGAAGCTTGCACGGTATCGGTTCCCTGGTTGAGAGCTTCAATAACCAAATCCCCGGCGTTATTCACCGTATAAGTATCGTTTCCGGCTAATCCAGTCATGGCATCTGCTCCAGAGGTTCCCACAAGGGTGTCGGGGCCAGAAGTACCGATAAAGTCATCATTATTGATGGTTCCGGTGGCAGTAGCGGTGGTAATAGTAGCGCCGTTGGTGGCATTGGAGAGGGTGACGGTAAAGGTTTCGTTCGGTTCTACTGTTGTATCTCCCTGAACGTTAACAGTAATTACTTTTGAGGTTTCCCCCGTCGTAAAACTTACTACCCCACTGGGTAAGATTCCCCCGACAAAATCAGTGGCATTGGCAGGATTGCTGCCGCTGCCGGTAACTGCCCAACTGACGTTATTGGTTCCCGTGGTATTAACCGCACGAGTGACGGTGAAGGTGAAAGCTTTACTGCCACTGTTGCCCTCGGTTTGACTGGCATTGGTGGCGGCAATAGCGAGGGTGGGAACTGCGGGACCACCCACATTTAAGGACCACAATTCCTCACCGTTAACGCCGTTATCGGCAGTGAAGAACAGGTTGTTGCCCACTACTCTCAGATTGCGGGGGTTGGAGCTAGAGGAACCGGGGCGGATGTCGCCCACCAGAACCGTACCCGCCGCCGTGCCGTCGCTTTTCCACAATTCATAACCGCTAACGCCGTCATTGGCAGTGAAGAACAGGGTATTGCCCACTACCGTTAGATTGCGGGGGTTGGAGCGATAGTAACCGGGGCGGATGTCTTTGACCAAAACCGTACCTGCCGCCGTGCCGTCGCTTTTCCACAATTCATAACCGCTAACGCCGTCATTGGCCTGGAAGAACAGGGTATTGCCCACTGCTGTTAGATAGCGGGGGAAGGAGCCAGTGGAACCGGGGCGGATATCTTTGACCAGAACCGTACCTGCCGCCGTGCCGTCGCTTTTCCACAATTCATAACCGCTAACGCCGTCATAGGCAGTGAAGAACAGGGTATTGCCTACTGCCGTTAGATAGCGGGGGTAGGAGCCAGTGGAACCGGGGCGGATATCTTTGACCAGAACCGTACCTGCCGCCGTGCCGTCGCTTTTCCACAATTCATAACCGCTAACGCCGTCATTGGC